>DASZMK010000207.1:0-16878 GCA_035551855.1 Solirubrobacteraceae bacterium | reverse complement strand
GCTTGACGCCGACCACCTCGGCGACCGGCGCGTAGGTGACCTCGCCCGCGGCGACGTTGACCCCCAGCTTCAGCCCCGGGTTGTCGGACAGGGCGCCGTGGACGCCGGCGGAGGCGACATGCAGGACGTAGGGCATCGTCGCGTTGGTCAGCGCGTACGTCGAGGTGACCGGGACCGCGCCGGGCATGTTGGCGACGCAGTAGTGGGTGATGCCGTCGACCTCGTACGTGGGGTTGGTGTGGGTGGTCGGATGGGAGGTCTCAAAGCAGCCGCCCTGGTCGATCGAGACGTCGACGAGCACGGCGTGACGCTTCATCAGCCCCAGCTGCGCGCGGGTGACGACGTGCGGGGCCTTGGCCCCGTGCACCAGGACGGCGCCGATGACCAGATCGACGGCCGGCAGGCGCTCCTCGATCGACAGCGTGGTGGCAAAGCACGTGTCCGCGCGGCCGCCGAAGGCGATGTCGAGCTCGCGCAGGCGGTCGATGTTGCGGTCATAGACGTAGACGGTCGCCTCCATGCCGAGCGCGATGAACGCCGCGTTCATCCCCACGACGCCCCCGCCGATGACCATCACGTTGGCGGCGGCCACGCCGGGCACGCCCCCCAGGAGGATGCCCCGGCCGCCGAGCGGCTTCTCGAGCATGAACGCTCCCGCCTGGGTGGCGATCTTGCCGGCCACTTCGGACATCGGCGCGAGCAGCGGCAGGCGGCCGCGGCTGTCCTCGACCGTCTCATACGCGATGCACGTGGCTCCGGACTCCATCAGCCCCCGCGTCAGCTCGGCGTCGGCCGCGAGGTGGAGGTAGGTGAAGAGGATGTGATGTGGCCGCAGGCGCTCCACCTCCGCCGGCTGGGGCTCCTTGACCTTGACGATCATGGTCGCCTCGGTGAAGACGGCATCGGCGTCCGGGACGATCGTCGCTCCCTGGGCGGCGTACGCCTCGTCAGAGATTGACGAACCGTCGCCCGCCCCGCTCTGGACGAACACCTGGTGCCCGGCGTCGGCGAGCTCGCGCACGCCGGCGGGTGTGAGCGCGACCCGGTACTCGTCGGTCTTGATCTCGGTGGGGACCCCGACCTTCATGCCACCAGCTCCCGGCCGCGCAGTGCCAGCCAGAACTCGATGCGGTCACGCGCTGAGCCGAGGTTGCGCCCCGTCAGCTCCTCCACACGCCGAATCCGGTAGCGCAGCGTATGCCGGTGGCAGTACAGCCGCCGCGCGGCTCGTTCCCACTGACCGTTCTCCTCTATGAACGCTTCAAGCGATCGCATCAGTTCACCTCCGTAATGTCCCTCGCTGGCCTCAATGGGTCCGAGGATCGAGTCACAGAACAACCGCAGCGCCTCGTCCTCCTGCAGCGACAGCAGCAGTTGGAAGGAACCGAGGTCCTTGTACGTGGCCACCCTCACGGCGGGTGGGGTCCCATTCTCCGCTTCCGGTGCCGATCCGTTCGACGCGGCATGACCGAGTCCGAACCCCAGTGCCTCGACGGCACAGCGGGCCTCGTGGAAGGTCCGGCGGGCCGCGCCGCCGGGCACCGGCCGACCCACTCCCAGGTTCAGGCCCGGGCCGTAGGCCGGCGACAGCCGCCGCCCCACGCGCCGGGTCAGCGCGAACAGCTCATCCTCGGCGGCCGGCTGCGCCGCGATCAGCGCGCAGGTGATGGACCCGCCGGTCCCGGTCGACGCCACCAGCCCGGGCGATGCCTCCTCGCGGAGCGCCAGCGCCAGCGCGTCCTCCAGCGGGGTGACCGGGCCGCGCGCGTCGTTCGGCCGGGGAACCACGATCGCCGCCACGTTCTCGGCCAGCCCAAACGGCTCGAGCCGCCGCGCCAGCTCGGCGCCGGCGAGATCCCCGCCGACGAGGGAGGCCAGCACGTCGCCGGCCAGCCGGCGCTCGGTGTCGCCGGCGACGCGTCCGCGCAGCAGCTCGAGCGCGACGATCGTCACCGCCTGATGAAGCGTGAGGCGGTCGAAGTCCGACAGCGGCCCTGAGTCCTTGATGGCCACGAGCCACGCCTCCGGCACCCGTTGCCCGCCGTTGACGCTGGGTCCCCGCCCCGCCCCACCGTCGGCGGTGACGGGCAGGGCCAGGGAGCGGTCGGCCAGCCCGGGCTGCGAGGGCAGGAATGCGCGGCCGACCAGGCGCCGCTCGCACAGCTCGCTCTGGAGCGCCGCCACCTCCTCGGCCTGGAGTGAGCGCCGGAACGCGCGCTGGACGAGCGGCTCACCGCGCCCGTCGAAGACGAGCACCGCCGCGCCGATCAGCGTGGCGAGAGTCCCCGCCAGCGCCTCGAGGCCGCGTTCGGACAGCACGACGCGCTCGAGTCGCTCGTGCGCGGCCAGCGCCCGGCGCAGCACCGCGTACTGCTCGTTGACCAGCTGGGTGAACGCCGCCTCGGTGACCGCGATGAACGGGACCTCATACGGGACCTCGAACACCGGAAAGTCGCGCTCGGCGGCGGCCTGGAGCAGCGCGGGCGGGACCTCACGGTGGCGGAAGCCGACGCCGAAGCCCAGCCCGGCCAGCTGATGGTCGGCCAGCCGGGTCAGGAGCTCGCGCTGCTGCGCCGGGGTGTCGAGCGCCATGCCGGTCGTCAGCAGGATCTCGCCGCCGGAGAGCCACGGCGTCGGATCCTGCAGCTCGGAGATGTGCACCCACCGGACGGGGACGTCCATCGCCGCCTGGCCGCTGAGCAGCCGGACGTCGAGCCCGCGCAGCAGTTCTCTGACGGTCAGCATCGGTCCCGGCCCGGACGGGGCGACGACTACGCCAGGCTCCGCATTCGCTCGCCGGCCTCGGTGAGCACCGGCCGCAGGACGGCCTCGATCTCCTCGAACTGCCTCGGCCCGGCGATGAGCGGCGGCGACAGCTGGATGACCGGGTCGCCGCGATCGTCGGCCCGGCAGATCAAGCCGCGCCGGTACAGCTCGCCGGACAGGAACCCGCGCAGCAGCACCTCCGACTCCTCGTCAGACCACTGCTCGTCGGTGTCCTGGTCCTTGACGAGCTCGATGGCGTGGAAGTAGCCCGCCCCGCGGACGTCGCCGACGATCGGGATGTCGCGCAGCGAATCGAGCATCTCCCGGAAGGGGCCCTCGTTGCTGCGAACGTTCTCGATGATGCCCTCACGCTCGAGGGCGTCGAGGTTGGCGAGGGCGATGGCCGAGCAGACCGGGTGCCCGGCGAACGTGAACCCGTGGGTGAAGCTGGTGGTGCCGTGCTGGAAGGGCTCAGCGACACGGTCGGAGGCGATGACGGCGCCCATGGGGGCGTACGCGCTCGTCAGGCCCTTGGCCGTGGTGATGATGTCCGGCTGGTAGTCGTAGCGCTGGGCCCCGAACCACTCCCCCAGACGGCCCCAGGCGCAGATGACCTCGTCGGAGATCAGGAGCACGTTGTACTCGTCGCAGATCTCACGGACGCGCTGCCAGTAGCCCTCCGGCGGGGTGAAGCAGCCGCCGGCGTTCTGGACCGGCTCCATGATGACCGCGGCGACGGTCTCCGGTCCCTCGAACTCGATCCGCGTGGCGACGGTATCGGCCAGCTCACGGGCGGAGAGCCCGTGGGGCAGGCGGAACGTGTTCGTGTTGGGGACGTGGCAGCCGCCCGGGGTCAGCGGCTCGAACGGCTCGCGCAGGCTCGTGATGCCGGTCGCCGACAGCGCGCCGAGGCTGGTGCCGTGGTAGGCGATGTCACGGGCGATGAGCTTGGTCTTGGTGGGATGGCCGGTGACCTTGTGGTACTGGCGGGCCAGCTTGAGCGCCGACTCCACGGCCTCCGAGCCGCCGCTGGTGAAGAAGACGCGGTTGAGGTCCCCGGGCGCCAGGTCGGCGATCCGGGCGGCGAGCTCGATGGCGCGCGGGTGCGCGTAGGACCAGTTGGTGTAGAAGCCGAGCTCCTTGGCCTGATCCGCGCCGGCCTGGACGATGTCGGCCCGGCCGTGGCCGATGTTCACGCAGAACAGCGCCGAGAGCCCGTCGAGATACCGGTTGCCGTGCTCGTCGTAGACGTAGCAGCCCTCGCCGCGGACGATGATCGGGACCTCGTGCTCCTCATAGGCCGACATGCGCGTGAAGTGCATCCACAGGTGACGGCGGGCGAGATCCTGCAGCGAGCTGCGTTCGGTCCGTACTTCCTGCTCGGTGCTGGCCATGGATCTCCTCCGATTGATGCTGGGGTGCACGTGGCGCGTAGGCCGATTCGTACAAAACTAGCCTGCGATTTCGCCGAGCACAATTGGCCGCTCTGGCGAACCCTTCGCTGCAGCGTGTACGAACCGGCGCATGCACCCCCTCGCGGGCCTGCCCCCCGAGTAGGTTCTCGCGCCATGGAGCTCAACCACCATCGCACCGGCAGCGGCGAGCCTCTCGTCCTGATCCACGGCATCGGCAGCCGCTGGCAGATGTGGGAGCCGGTCATGGACGCCCTGTCCGCACATCACGAGGTGATAGCCCTGGACCTGCCCGGCTTTGGGGCGTCGCCGATGCCGGCCCCGGAGACTCCGCCGGGACCCGACTCGCTGACGACGCTCGTGGACGGGTTCCTGTCGTCGCTCGGCGTCGCCTCGCCCCATGTGGCCGGCAACTCGCTCGGGGGCCTGATCGCGCTCCAGCTCGCCCGTCGCGGCTCGGTTCGGTCCTCGACGGCGATCTCACCCGCGGGTTTCGCCTCGCCGCTGGAGTGGGCCATGAGCCACTGGTCGCTGTGGCTCGGCGTGCGGAGCGCACGCCTGCTGTCGGCCCGGGTTGACCGGTTGCTGCTCCGGCCGGGCGCGCGGAAGCTGGCGCTCGGCCAGTACGTGGCTCATCCGGAGCGCATGTCGCCGGCCGACGCGGCCGGCAGCGTGCGTGCGCTGGCCGCGGCACCCTGGTTTGACGCGACGCTCCCGTCGCTGCGTCCCCGGCAGCTGTCCGGCGGAGACGAGATCCAGGTGCCGGTGACGGTCGCGTGGGGAGAGTACGACCGGCTGCTGCTGCCCCGGCAGGCGCGGCGGGCCGCGGCGGCCGTGTCCCGGGCCCGAATGGTGACGCTGCGCGGGTGCGGGCACGTACCCACGTACGACGATCCGGGGCAGGTGGCGCGGGTGATCCTGGAAACGACCCGGCCGAGGTCCTCTGAGGAGGTCAGTCCTGGGGACCCGCGGCCACCGGGCGATCCGGATCGGTGATCCAGTCGCTCCAGGATCCCGCGTAGAGCGCCGCAGGAATCCCGGCCAGCTCCAGGGCCAGCACCTCGTGGGCTGCCGTCACCCCGGAGCCGCAGTACACGCCGACCTCGGTTTTGGCCGTGACCCCGGCCTCCGCGAACCCGGCGCGCAGGTTGGCCGGCTCCTGAAATCGGCCGGTGCGCTGGACGTTGAGCGTCGTCGGCCGGTTGCGCGCGCCCGGGATGTGTCCCGCGACCGGATCGACCGGCTCGCTCTGGCCGGTGAAGCGCTCCCGGGCGCGCGCGTCGAGCAGCACGCCGCGTTGGGCGACGCCCGCGGCAGCCGCGGCGTCGAGCAGCGGCAGATGACCGGGATCGGCGACGAAGGACCCGTCGGCCGGGACCTCCTCGCCGGTCGCGACGGTGCCGCCGGCCGCCCGCCACGCCGCGAGACCACCGTCGAGCAGCCGGACATCCGGATGGCCGAAGTAGCGCAGCAGCCACCAGGCACGGGCGGCGGACATCCCGTTGACGGCGTCATACACGACGACCGGCTGCCCGGCGCTGACCCCGGCCCGCCGCATGGCGAGCGTGAACCGCTCGCCCGACGGGAGCGGATGGCGCCCGCCGGCGCCCGGCGAGGCGGAGAGATCGGCATCCAGATCCACGAACGCCGCACCCGGGATGTGGCCGGCGGTATACGCCTCCCGCAGGGCGCCGCCGACGAGCTCCCAGCGGACGTCGAGCAGGGTCGGACGGTCACGGCCCTCGAGCCGGCGGCTGAGATCGTCGGCGCAGACGAGCGGCAAGGGCACTCCGGGTGTTGTACTAGACGGTCGCCAAGGAGGAGGGGCGGGCAGCGACGGCGTCGAGCCGGGCAGCCGCGTCGGGCCGGGCAGCGACCGGTCAGACCGCCAGCGCGGAGCGCGCGGCGCGCGTCGGCCCCGGCGTGAGCCACGCGGCGAACAGGACGAGCACGAAGGCGAAGACCTCGGCTCCGAACATCAGCGGCTGACCCGAGAGTGGGTCGCCGAACACGAGGATCCCGCCGACGATGCCGGACACGTTGGCCGCGGTCCCGGTCACGGCGATGACGGGAACCGCGTCGCCGTCCTGCAGGCCCTTGGCCGAGGCGTAGAAGGAGATGACCGAGGAGCCGAGCGCGACGATCGTCCACGGGTTGAGGAAGCCCACGGCCCCGTGGGCGCCGATCATGCCGGAGATGGCCTTGATGGCGACGTCGGAGACACCGAAGAGGATGCCGGCGGCGGCTCCGAGCATGAAGCCGTGATGCTCCTCCGGGACGCCGATGCGCGGGCCCATGATGAGCAGCGTGCCGACGACGAGCAGGACGGCCTCAAAGCCGATCATCGCGGGCACCGAGAAGCTGGAGTGAGCGCCGTGGACGGTGGGGAGGCTGAACGCGAGCAGGATCAGCCCGCTCGCGGTCAGGAGGATCCCGATCCACTGCTTGCGTGAGATGCATAGCCCGAAGGCGCGCTCGGCCATCACGGCGAGCATGACCACGCCGCCGGCGAGCACCGCCTGGACGAGCGACAGGGGGGCCACCGCCATGGCCGCCACGTGAAACAGCCAGGCGAGCGAGCCGATGCCCCAGCCGATCGCGAACAGCTTGGAGGCGAACAGCGATTTCGCCGAGCGCAGCGGGTGGCGGATGTCGACCGCCGGCGCAGCGCACGCGCCCCGGTGCTTGAACAGGAACCCGATGTTGCTGGTCAGGGCGCAGGCGAGCGCGAGCAGGATGCCGAGGATGAAGGTCATTCGCTTGAGGACTCAGATCTGGGAATCAGGACGAGGCGGAAGTTCGCCTCAGGCTTTCTCAGTCGGCATCCGCCGAAACCCGCTTGAGTACTTTCTCGTCTCGTCCGCGCGGCCTGGACGAACGCAGAAGGCGGCGTCTCCCAGGGCGCCTAACCCTGTAGGGGCCACCTTAAGCCCCGTTATGTGGCGGCTATGCAGTCACCGATTCTGCTCATCGACATCGACGGCGTCATCTCTCTGTTCGGCTTCGACCCGGCCCGCCCGCCAAACGGAAAGTTCCTGCTGGTGGACGGAATCCCGCACTTCCTCTCGTTCGAGGCCGCCGGGCTGCTCGGACGTCTGCAGGCTGACTTCGAGCTCGTGTGGTGCAGCGGCTGGGAGGAGAAGGCCGACGAATACCTGCCACTCGCCCTCGGCCTGCCGGCGGGTCTCCCCCACCTGAGCTTCGATGCGGCCGCGGGGGCGACGGCGGCGCCGCGGCATTGGAAGCTGGCGGCGATCGATGCCTACGCCGGTCCGGAGCGGGCGGTGGCCTGGGTCGATGACGCCTTCGACGAGAGCTGCCACGAGTGGGCGGCGCTGCGCCCCGCGCCGACGGAGTTGGTGGCGACCGAGCCGGCCGTGGGTCTCACGGCGCGGCAGGCCGTCCATCTCACGCGCTGGGCGAGGTCACTCAAAGGCGCCGTGCCGCCCCGCCCCGGCGCGGAACCGCTCGAGTCCTGAGCCGGCGTCGGCCAGGGAGCGCCGGCCGTGGGCCAGCTCGCCCGCGAGTGCGTCCGTCTCGGAGAGGCCGTCCTGCTCGAGGACCGAGAGCCGGTCCTCGCGCAGGCACGTCTGCGGGAACCGCGCGAGCGTGGCGGCCAGCTCCTGGGCGGCGAGGAGGCTGCGCCCGTCCGCGACGACGCGATTGACGAGGCCGATGCGCTCGGCCTCGGCCGCGGTCACCGGGCGCCCGGTGAGGATCAGGTCCATCGCCCGGCTGACGCCGATCAGCCGCGGAAGCCGGACGGTGCCGCCGTCGATCAGCGGCACGCCCCAGCGGCGGCAGAAGACGCCGAGCACGGCGCCCTCCTCGGCGACGCGAAGGTCGCACCAGAGCGCGAGCTCCAATCCGCCGGCGACCGCGTGGCCGGCGATGGCGGCGATGACCGGCTTGGTCAACCGCATCCGGGTCGGACCCATCGGCCCGTCGCCCTCGTCCTCGACGCGGTTCCCGGTCTCGCTGCCGGCCGCCTGCAGGTCGGCACCGGCGCAGAAGACGCCGCCCTCCCCGTGCAGCACGGCGACGGCCGCGCCGGCGTCGGCCTCGAAGTCTCGGAACGCGGCGGCCAGCGCAGCCGCGGTGGGGCCGTCGACGGCATTGCGCCGCTCCGGCCGTGACAGCACGATGGTCGTCACGGGGCCCTCGCGCCGGACGCGGACAGCCGGCTCGCTCACCGCATCCCCACCGCCCGCCCCACGAACGTGCGCAGCGCGGCGACGATCTCCTCCGCGTCCGGATCCCCCGCCGACAACGGCGACAGCGGGCCCACCAGCGCCTCACCGCAACCTCCGACGAGGGCGGCAGCCGTGAGCTTGACGTCCTGGCGCGGAAGCTCGCCGGCGGCGATTCCGGCGCTGAGCCCCGCAGCAACCAGCTCGGCGTAGCGCTCGCGGTAGGCGATGCGCTCCGCATCGACGCGCGGGTCCACCGGCTCGGCGATCAGCGCCCAGGCGAGCCGGGGGTTGCGCAGCGCCCGGCGGGCAAACGTGGTGAAGACCGCCTGCAGCCGCTCGGCGGCGGAGGCCGTGTCGCCCATCTCGGCCGCGGCGACCCGCATCGTGCGCTCCTCCCGCTCACACACCGAGCGGAAGACCTCGACGAACAGCTCCTCCTTGGAGGCGAAGTGGCGGTACAGGGTGCCGGCTGCGACACCGGCACGCTCGGCGATGGCGACGACCGACGCGGCGGCGTATCCGCCGTCCTCGATGAGCTCCTTGGCAGCGACCAGCAGACGGTCGCGGGTCGGTGGCGCCAGGGTGCCCATGGTGCGCTCAGGCGGGGACGGCGCGATCGATGATCGCCGCCGCGTCGACCCCGGCGGGCAGCGTCCCGTACACTCGCCCCCGGTCGCCGTCGAGGCGCCCGGCGCAGAAGCCGTCGGACACCGCGGCCGGCGCGTGGCGGACGAGCAGAGACGCCTGCAACGCGAGCGCCAGGTCCTCCACCAGGCGCCGCGCGCCGAACTGGCCGTCGTGGAGCCGGTGCTCGGCGCCCGCTCCGCCACCCCCGGCAAACGTCTCGGCGACCCGCGCGCGCACCCGGGCCAGGTGCCCGTCGAGGCGCGGCTCGGCGCCGGCGGCGAGCTCGCACTCGGCGAGGAACGCCGGCAGCCCCTCCGGCTCGCGGACCACCGCCCGGAGCACGTCGAGAGCGGCGACGTTGCCGGACCCCTCCCAGATGGAGTTCAGGGGCGAGTCGCGGTACAGCAATGGCATCCCGGAGTCCTCGACGAACCCGTTGCCGCCCAGGCACTCCAGCGCCTCGGCGGCGTGCGGCGCCGCACGCTTGGTGATCCAGTACTTCATGACGGCGGTGGCGAAGCGCCGGAACGCCCCCGCGTCCTCGTCATACGCGCGCGCGACCCTCATCGCCGCCGCCGTCGCCGCCTCGGACTCCAGCGCGAGATCGGCGAGGACGTTGCGCATCGCCGGCTGGTCGGCCAGGAGCGCTCCGAACGCCGACCGGTGGCGTGCGTGATGGATCGCCTCGAGCGTGCCTCGCCGGATCCCGCTGGCCGAGCCGAGCAGGCAGTCCAGGCGCGTGTGGTTGACCATGCGGATGATGGCGGACACGCCGCGTCCCTCCTCGCCGACCAGTTGCGCCCGGGCGCTGCGGAACTCGACCTCGGAGGACGGCAGCGACCGGGTGCCCAGCTTGTCCTTGAGCCGCTGGAACTCCATCCCGGCGCCGCGCTCCACGAGGAAGCAGGACAGGCCGGGTGGGGACCCGGCCTGGGCGAGCACCAGGAAGACGGCGCACGGCGGGTAGGAGCAGAACCACTTGTGGCCGTGGAGCTCGTACGCGCCGTCGCCGGCGGGCTCGGCGCGGGTGATGTTGGCGCGCACGTCCGACCCTCCCTGGCGCTCGGTCATCGCCATCCCGGCGAGCGCCCCGTGCTCGTAATCCGGGAGCGTCAGCCGCGGCTCCCATTCGGCGGCGAGGTGCGGCGCGGCGTCGCGCAGCGCCGGAACGGCGGCGTATGTCATCGACACCGGGCACATGACCCCGGCGTTGGCGTTGCTCCACAGCATGAACGTCGCCGCGCGCACGACATGGGCGCCGGGCTGTGGCTCCCGCCAGGGAAGGCTGTGGATGCTGCGGCGGACCGCGCCGCCGAGCAGCCAGTGCCAGGAGGGGTCGAGCTGGACCGTGTCGATGCGGTTGCCGTAGCGGTCGTGGGTGGTCAGCCGCGGCTCGTTGCGCTCCGCGCGGCGGCCGTGCTCCGTCGCCTCGACGCCGCCGGCGGTGGCCCCGGCCTCGCGGGCAAGCTCGGCTCCCCACCCGCCGCCTTCGCGTTTCAGGGCCTCCCGCAGGGGCTGGTCGAGCTCGAACAGGTTCGCCGGCTGGAGCGGCGCAGCCTGGTTGAGGACCTCGCGAGCGGGATCGCCGATCTCGATGGTGGTCATGTCGCCTCCTTGTGAATCTCGATTCACAATGGTAGTGAATCTGGATCACCCGGCAAGCACGGGAGCTGACCGGCGCCGACCGCGCATCAGCCGGCGACGCAGGTCACCGGCACGGCTGGTACAGCGAGCCGTCGAGATTCAGCGAGAACAGGACGCCGGAGATGCCCAGTCTGCGGTCGTTGGCGCAGAAGCCCGGGTACAGCGAGCGCTGGTACTCCCCGTTGAGCACCGGCTTGTGCGCCCGCAGATAGGGCCCGAACGCCCCGCATTCGGAGTACCTGGTTGCACTGCTCCTCGAGCACACCGTCGAAGTGCGGCTGGAGCTGCCCAGCCAGCTCCGGAAGGTTCTTCTCGAACACCGCCATCCCCATGCCATGGACGGTCCGCGCCACCCAGTCGTCGTAGGCGAGCTGCTGACCGCGGGTGATGGGGAAGCCCGTCCCGTTCTCGAACCCGTCCATGTTGTCCGGCTCCACCGCATCGAAGTGCTTGCGGGCGCAGGTCGCAAAGCGCGCCCGCATGATCGGCGCCGGGGCCGAGAGCTGTCGAACGTCGAGCCACCGCTCTCCCGGCCAGCCGTTGTTGCTGCCGAGCACGGAGCGTGGGAACCGCCCGGCGTCCGAGCGCCAGTTCTCCCACGTGCCGACGTCGATGTAGCAGATCACGTGCTGGTGGCGGCGGTGGAGCGCGGCGACCGTCGCGGCGCTGTTGTCCAGGCCGTCCCTGTCCGTGACGGCGACGGGCTCGGTCCGCACGCTCCCCTGGAGCTGCCAGTACCAGGTCAGCCGCGCGGGCGGCACCCAGTGCCGCCGGGCGGCACTTGAGCCTTCCCCAACGCGACGACCGGCGCCGCGATCGCCGCCGCGGCGGAGAGCATGAGGGCCCAACGTCTCACACCGCCACCATCGTACGCTCCGCGACGCGATCCGTGGCATCGTGCGTGCCGCCGAGCAGCCGTCGCGACAGCTGGGCGCGCCGGAAGAACAGGGGCGCGTCGTGCTCCCAGGTGGCGCCGATGCCCCCGTGGACGTTGATCGTCGCCCGGCCGGCGAAGTCCAGCGCCGAGCCGGCGGCGCTGCGGGCGGCGCTGGCCGCCAGCGCGAACTCCTCCGGGCGGTCCTCGCGCGCCCAGCCCGCGTAGTACTGGAGCCCGCGAGCGTTCTCGAGCCGGCGCAGCACCTCCGTGAGCTCGTGCTTGACCGCCTGGTAGGAGCCGATGGCGCGGCCGAACGTGAAGCGCTCCTTCGCATAGGCGACGCTGAGGTTCAGGCACATCTCCGTCGCACCGATCGACTCGGCCGCGATCAGCGCGTGGGCGAGATACCAGGCGTCGGCGAGCACGCCGCAGCCGACGGCGAGGCGCCGGCCGCGTGCACCGTCGAACGTCACGTGACCGAGCGAGCGGGTGGCGTCATAGCGGGTCACCGGCTGCACCGAGACACCGTCGGTGTGCGGGTCGACGGTCACGCCGACCGGCTGCGCGTCCGCGTCGACCGCGACGACCACGAGCAGGTCGGCGCCCGGTGCGTCCGGAACGAACCAGGCGGCGCCGTCGAGGGTCATCTGGTCGCCCTCGATGCGTGCCCGCGGCGCGGTATGGCGGGCGAAGCCGGAGGCCGGGTCGACCGTCCAGCCGGGCAGCACGTCGCTGGGCGGACGCGCCGGCACGTACGCCGGCCGCCGGGCGCCGGCGGCAATCTCCTCAAGCGACGGATCCCCGGCCGCATCGAGGATCGCGGTCGCCGGCAGGAGGCCGAGCAGCGGCACGCCGGCGAGCACGCGGCCGCACTCCTCGGCGATAAGGAGCGCGTCGAAGCCTCCGAGACCGGCGCCGCCTGAGTGCTCGTCGATCAGCAGTCCCGGCCAGCCCGCCTCGACCGCCGTCGGCCACAGATCCGGCAGGGCAGTCGGATCCTCGAGCGCCGCCCGCGCGGCCTCGATCGTCTTGAAGCGGCTGAGCGCCCCGCGCGCCGCCTCGCGCAGGAATTCCTGTTCGTCGGAGAGCGCGAAGTTCATCGCGTCGCCCCCAACGCCGCATCTCTCTCCATCGCCCGCAGCTCGCTGAACGGGACACCCTTGTCCAGGCGCGGTTCCGGTGGGAGCCCCAGCACCCGCTCGCCGATGGTGTTGCGCAGGACCTGCTCGGTCCCTCCGGCCGACTTGAGTCCGGGCAGGAACGAGATCAGGTAGCTCCATTCGCTCTCCGGCGACAGCGCATCCGGACCGACGATGTCGACGCCGAGGTCGGTGGCGGCGATCGCCGCATTGACCATCGTCACCTTGGCCAGGCCCGCCTCGGGACCGGGGATCTGCCCGCGCGACAGGGCGGTCAGCGCCCGGTAGCCGTTGTAGCGGACCGCGAGCAGCTCGGTGATGACCGAGCCGAGTCGCTGCCGGGCCTCGGCGTCGCGCCGCGCATCCTCGTCGGTCGCCATCGTCTCGGCCAGCCGCGCCGGCGAGCCGAAGGACTCCGAGCCGAAGCCGATCGTCAGCCGCTCGTACATGAGCACGGTCAGGGCGGTGCCCCACCCGTTGCCGACTCCGCCCACCACCGCGTCAGGCTCGAGCCGCACATCGTCGAAGAACACCTCATTGAACTCGGCCTCGCCGGAGATCTGACGCAGGCCGCGCACGGTCACGCCCTCGGCGTCCATCGGCACGATGAACATCGTCAGGCCCTTGTGCTTGGGGACGTCGGCATCGGTGCGGGCGAGCAGCAGGCCGAACGACGCGAACTGGGCGTTCGTCGTCCACACCTTCTGCCCGTTGAGCGTCCAGGTGTCATCGTCATTGCGCCGGGCCCGCGTCTGGACGGCCGCCAGATCCGACCCGGCGGCCGGTTCCGAGAACAGCTGGCACCACACCTCGTCGCCGTGGAGCATGGGGCCGAGATGCCGGCTCTTCTGCTCCTCGTTCCCGTGGGCGATCAGGCAGGGGCCGAGCATGCCGATCCCAATCACGTCGAGGATCCCCGGCACGCGCGCCCGGGAGATCTCCTGGTTGACGGTGACCTGCTCAATCGGGCCCAGCCCGCGGCCGCCGTACTCCGCCGGCCACGTCACCGCCGCCAGCCCGGCCTCGGCCAGCTTGCGCTGCCACGCCCGCCGGGCGTCGATGTACGCGGTGTCCTGGTGGGACCCGGAGCGCGGCGGGGCCTCGTCCTTGTTGGCCTCCAGCCACGATCGGGCGTGGGCTCGGTACTCCGCCTGCTCCGGAGTGTCGTTCAGGTCCACTCTGCTCTCCTCGCTCGTGCCTGTGAATCCTGATTCACGATCCTACCGGGCGGGGGTGGGCCAGCCCGGGGCCTACCGTAGCCGGCGCCGGTGGCCGCGAAGCCGCGCGGGTCGCGGCGGTCGCTCCCGGCCCTCCGGCGGATGCGGCCGGGCAGTCGACGGCGAGCCGTTGGGTGAGGACGGGAGCGACTCACCCATGCGCTCCAGACGCCGGCGCATGCGGTCCCGGTCGCGATCCTCGGTCAACCCCACGTCATAGAACACCAGGCTGACCACCCCAACGAGGCCGATGCCGACCACGGCGGTGCAGATCGTTCCGCCGGTGGTGCCGGGGATCACGGCGCCACACAGGATGCCGATGATGACGACGGCGATCGCCAGGCCGTAGCGGATCGCCCGGGCGGAACGGTTGAGGCCGTCCTCCGGTGGCATGGGGCTGCGGTCAGGTGGTGTAGGGGTCATCGGCGTCGACCAAGTACATCTCCTCCCACAGTCTGGCGCACCCAGCCGAGCATCGGTGCCTCGACCCTGCTCAAGCTGCCGCTCCGGCCGGGGCGGCCGGAGCATGAGCAGGACGGACAGTCGAGCCCGGACGCCCCTGATGCGTTCACCACATGAACCACTCAGGCCCACTGGACTCTGGAGCTTCGGTCCACGCGGGTCTACAGTTGCGGCCATGGGGCGCTCCCAGGGGCTCATGGAAGACTTGGGGCGACTCGCTCAAGGGGCATATCGGCCGGTCGATGACGGCGCGAGCACCGTCGACGGCGAGTTCCGCTTCGGCACGCTGCTCGAAGAACGCCGGGACTTCGCCGCGGCTGAGGGGGCATATCGGCGGGCCGACCAACTGGGCCATGCCGTGGCCGCGTCCAATCTGGGGATCCTGCTCGAGGAACGTGGCGATTTGCGCAACGCCGAGGCAGCGTACGCACGCGCCGACCGGGGCGGGCATGCCGCAGCCGCCTGCAACCTGGGCGCGCTTCTGGCGGAACGCGGCCAGGACCTCGAAGCCGCAGCCGCGTTCAGGCGCGCCGTGGAGCGGGGCGACCGCGGTGGTCCCGGGGCGTGGCCTGCGGCTCGACCTGGCCTGCAACGGTGCCGGCCGCTTGGAGGACGACCCACTGCTGGCCGCTCTGGTCGCCGAGCGTGGCTCGTTCGGCTGGATCGACCACACGTAGCGGCATCTGGATCTCGACAGCCTGTCTCAGGCTGAGGTCGAGCCTGAGATGGTGGACTCCGGATGCCGGCATCGATCTGGAGCCGGGTGTGCTCGTGACCGGCGCGCACACCGGGCTTGGGAACCTGACGGCTGAGCCGCCGCGACCGGAGAACCCCCACCTGGCCGCATCTTCAACCTCGCGATCAGCAAAGAACCGCGCCCCCACTACTTCCATCAGAGCAATCTGATCGGCGCTGAGGGCATCCAGGACGAGGAGGCGGATCCGGAGATGATGCGCGCGCTCATGGACGCGGTGCTGGACCTGTACGACGCCCACATCAGCCCGGATGTGAGCCTGCTTCAGCCGACGCTCGGAGAGGCCGGACGGTTGCTGGAGCGCCGGGCGGAATGGCGCGCCGTCCTGTCGTCCGGCTAGGTCGAGGCATACCTCGATCACACCCACGTGCTGCTCGTGAATCGGTCGGACTCGCCGTGGAAGTTCCCGTTACCGGGACGATGGTGGGCGACGAGTACGCGTCGCGGAGGTCCGGCTGGATCCGGATCATGCCCGGACAGACCGTCATCCGGCGAGAGCTCGAAGCTGGCCGATCGAGCCCCGGCGCCGCTTCGGCGTACTGAAAGCGGGTGGTGAGGCTCGGCGCCTCAGCCTTCCCCTCGCTGCTCGAGCATCTCCATCACTCCGCGGCGGTTTCTCGCCCCCACCTTGTGCATGATGGAGGCGACGTGACGGCGAACCGTGGCCTCGGCTATTCCCAGGTGAGCCGCGACCTCGGCGGTGCGCTCGCGACGTCGCAGGCGGTCCAGCACCTCGAACTCCCGGGCCGTGAGCTCAACGGTGCGGTCTTCGGAGAGCTCCAGGCGACGGGTGTTCCCGCGCTCGCGGAACTCGCGGATGAGCTGAGCGGTCAGCTCCCGGGGGAGCGCTGCCTCCCCGTTCACGACGCCGCGCACCGCGTGCGGCAGGCGGGCGGGGGACATGCTGACCAGCAGGTAGCCGTCGGCACCGGCGCGCAGCGCACCGAACAGCTCCTCCCCGCGCGCCGCCTCCCCCAGCATGACGACCTTGATCTGAGGCGACGTCTGCTTGATCAGACCTGCCGCCTCGATCGCATTGCCCGGGATGCGGGTCGCCAGAAGGCAGACCTGAGGACTCTGCTGGAGGCAGACTCTCACCACCTCAGCCGCAGTCGATGCCTCGCCAACCACACGCAAGCCGTGCGGCTCGAGCGCCCGCCTGACACCGAGCCGGCTCGCCGCCTGATCATCGCCCAGGACGAGCGTCACCTCGGCCACAGCGGCTCCATCTAACTCATCCACCGGTCCCCCATCCCATCCCATCCCGCAGTGTGCGTTGGCTCCTGCCCCTGAACCAGCTTGTCGCCGGCCCCGGGCGACCGACGCTAGCAGGCACGGGGGGCCATCTTGCAAGGCGGGCCCCTCTCGTCTGCGTGCAGGCGATGAAGCAGGACGAGCGAGGGAGCCCATTGGCGCACTCCAGACCGGCGGACACTGATGGCACGTTAGGGGCAAGACGGGGGCTGGGCGCAACGTGCTGCGGCTGCCGGCGATCGATCGGGACGATATTTGGCATGAGACGTCGGTTCGGCCTTCTGGCCGCGTTGGGCGCTACAGCGGGTGGGCTCGTGAGCACGACCAAGCGCGCGCCCGCTCCGCGGCGCGGAGGGAGACGGCGCGCCGTCGCCGCCGGTCTGGTGGCCGTAGCCACCTCGCTGCTGCTCGTCACCGGCGCGCAGGCGACGCCGACGGGCGGTCAGCCGTCGATCTCCGGCAGCGCGCTGGAGGGGTTCGACCCTGACCCTGGCACCCGGAATCTGGACCCCGGCGCCGCAGAGTCAGAGCGA
>DASZMK010000206.1:0-52516 GCA_035551855.1 Solirubrobacteraceae bacterium | reverse complement strand
GACCGGGATCGTCCCCTTCGGCCGGCTCGTTGACCAGGTCATGCAGGTTGAGCCCTACCGATCGGCCCGAACCGTCTATTGGGTGGTAGACAACGGCTCCAGCCACGCCGGCAAGACCTCCGTCACGCGGATGGTCGAGGCATACCCGAACGCGAGGCTGATCCACCTCCCCGTCCACGCCTCCTGGCTAAAGCCAGATCGAGATCTACTTCTCGATCGTTCAAACGCAAGGCCCTGACGCCCAACGACTTCGCGACTCTGCCCGAACTGGCCAGGCACCTGATGGACTTCGGCCAGCACTACCGCACCGTCGCGCGACCATTCGAGTGGACCATCACCCGTGCCAAGCTCGACGCCGTGATCGAGAAGATCACCCGCCACCAGCCTCAGCCCCTCGGCCTCGCCGCATGAGCCGCGTCACTTCCGGACACGTCCACTAGCTCGCCATCCGAGAACAGCCGGCCGCGGGCCCGGCGATACGCCGAGTCGGCCATTCCGGTCTCCCAGCGAATGCACTCGCCGGCCAACCCCGACACGACCATCTGCGCGTCGGCCAGCGCCGCCATTGTCGCCAGCAGCAGGCGTGACGAGCCGTGGGCGCGACTGCGGCCCAGGACGGCCTCGACGAGCGGGGCGTTGATTTCGTCCTCGACCTACGGGCCCTCGACCGCGAAACACAACGCGATCACCGGGGAACACCCGCGCCCGCCGTCGGCATGCTCGAGCTCCACCAGTCCGCGGCGGACCAGACCCTCGCGCGCCGCCAGGTACTGGCTCTTGCTCAAGCCGGCTCGCGCGGCGGCGATCCGAGTGCCCGGCCAGGCGCGCTGCTCTCGGTTGGCGAAGCTCGCCAGCGAGAACGCGGCCAGGCGTTCCCCGAGCGACATGTCATCGAGCGCCAGCACGGCAGCGATCGCCGTATGGCTCATGGAGTCGGTATGGGGCTGAGTGCCATCGCCAGCACCCGCTGCGAGGATGCTCGCGGAGACGCTCAGCCAGGAAATGCGCGCACAGATCCCCGTCCGGTGCTTGGGATCCGTCCAAAGGGCCGGTAAACTGCAGCGCAGGAGATTTTGTTCGGCGCTGACGGCGCCTATGTACTGGAAGACCCTGTGGCCGCCCGGTCTTTCGCTTTCTGAGGGGCTGGTGGACCGCGGGCAGGGGCCGTCCACAGGCGGCCTACGGAGCTGCGGTGACGGCATGGCCCACTCACCGCGGCGCCCCCGCGGCAGGCACACCAGCCCCGACGAGCTCGACGACGCCGAAAACGGGTCGCCGAAGTGACGTCCGGAGGACCGTCTCGAGGGAAAGGCTGAGGGAAAGAAAGCCCTGAATCAGGGGCCTACGTAGGCCTGCGTTGGCCCACCGCCGCGCCCCGCTGCACCGGCTCGGAGGCCGGGCGTTTTCCCTACAGATCCGGGGAAAACGCCGTGAATCCAACGGAGAGGGGGGGATTCGAACCCCCGATGGACGGATACGCCCATACCGGTTTTCGAGACCGGCGCATTCAACCGCTCTGCCACCTCTCCGGTGACGCGGTCCGACACGTTAGTGGAACCGGTCTGCAGCAGGCCGGTGGACGGAGCGTATCCTCGGTTCCGGTGCGGTTCACCCGGTTCCGCTGGTCAATCGTCCTGCCGGCCGCGCTCGGCGTGCTGGGGCTGGCCGGGTGTGGCCAGTCTGCTCCCACCCGCCACGGCAACCCCACCGCCCGGGCGGTCGTCGCCCATCGTCCGGCGGCGCAGCCAACCACGGGTGCCCTGGCACGATGGACCGCACGCGTCCACGTCCGCGGTGTCGTCGATCTCGGCGCCCCCATGCGCGACGGGTCGATGGTCGTGGCGGCCCGCGGCCATCTGCAGCGGCTCTCATCTCGCGCGGCTCTGACGCCGTTTGCCCCGGGGTACTCGGCGCCGCCGGGGCTGGAGCCGTACATCGTGCGATCCCAGGGGGTGCGGGCGGGCGGAGGCCGCTGCTCGTTCGCCGCCGACCGGACATACGCGCTGCGCCTGCGCGGGGGAGATGGGGTGACCGTCGTCACCGCCGGGGGAGCCGTTCGCCGGTTCGCCGCGCTCCCGAGCCGGGGTCTGGAGAACGGGATCGCCTTCGACCAGACCGGACGCTTCGGCCACCGCCTGCTCACCACCACCCTCGTCTCCGGCCGGACTGTCCTCTCGGCCATCGACTGCCGCGGCCGCGTCCGGGTCGTGACCGCCGGAGCGCCGCGGGCCGAGGGTGGATTGGCCATCGCGCCCGCCGGGTTCGGACGCTTCGGCGGCGACCTGATCGCCCCGGATGAGCTGTCCGGCAACCTGTACGCGATTGCCCCGGACGGCCGCGTGGCCGGGGTCATCCCCTCCGGCCTCCCCCACGGGCAGGACGTCGGCGTCGAGAGCGAGGGGTTCGTGCCCCGATCGTTCAAGGACGCGCTCGTGGCCGATCGCCACACCCCCGGCAACCGGCATCCAGGGGACGATCTCATCCTCGGCGTGTCCCGGGCGGCGCTGCAGGCCGCCGGCGTCCGCCCCGGCGACCTTCTGGCGGTGACCGAGGGCGGCGCCGAGACGATCGACATCCGCTGCCAGGCCTCCTGCCGGGTCGGTGACGTCGCCGCCGGGCCGGGGATCGCCCACATCGAGGGCCACGTGGTCTTCAGCGGGACGATCTGACCGAACGGTCAGCGCCGGGAGGCGAAGAACGCCCGCAGCAGGTCGGCGCACTCCTCCGCCAGCAGGCCGGATTGCACCTGCGGACGGTGGTTGAGCCGGGGCTCGGCCATCACGTTGAGTACGCTGCCGCCCGCGCCGGCCTTGGGATCAGCCGTGCCGAACACCACCCGCGGCACCCGGGCGAGGACGATCGCCCCGGCACACATCGCGCAGGGCTCGAGTGTCACGTAGAGCACCGAATCCAGCACGCGCCAGCTTCCGAGCGCCCGGGCGGCCTCCCGCAGGGCCATCATTTCCGCGTGCGCGGTTGGATCGCCCCGGATCTCGCGTTCGTTATGACCAGTGCCGATCACCTCCCCGTCCCTGACCACGATCGCGCCGACCGGAATGTCGTCGTGCTCGAGCGCGTGCGCGGCCTCGCGCAGGGCGAGCCGCATGAAGTACTCGTCGCGGGGAAAGAAGATTGGGGTCTGGGGTGGAACTTTAGAGGTGATGGCGCTACTTTTCAGCCGGGGCACGTGGCGGCGCATGATTCTTCAAGCGCGGTACCGGACGTTTGGGCCGGCGACCGCCATGCACAGAATGCCCGATAGGCTCTCTCGCCGTCCTCGGCGCTCTGCGGTCGTCCTCGGCCTTGTCCTGATGATGATCTGGCTGCTCGCCGGCACCGCTCGCGCCCAGGCCGCGGCGTACGTTCCCCATGAGGTGATCGTCGGCTACCGGGCCGGAGCGACGATCAGCACCCAGGAGCTTCGCATGGTGGCGCGGCACTCCGTCGCGGCGCCCGCGCCCCGGAGCCGGCTGCTCCAGCTCCCCCGCGGTGAGAGCGTTTCCGCGGCGATCGCCCGGCTGCGCCGCCAGCCGGGGGTGGCGTACGCGCTTCCGGATTACGTCGCCCACGCCACCGGCGAGTTCTATCCCAACGATGCCGGACGAGCCAACCAGCCGCAGGGATGGGAGAAGCTGCAATGGAACCTCATGCCGTCCACCGGCATCAACGCCCCGGAGGCGTGGGCCAACCTCCTGGCCGACCACCGCGCCGGGGGCAAGGGCGTGGTCGTCGCCGTCCTCGACACGGGGGTGGCCTACCGGCGGTGGAAGCAGTTCTATCCCTCGCCGGACTTCGGGCGCGCCCACTTCGTCGCCCCGTATGACTTCATCTCGAACAACCGCTTCCCGCTGGACCGCAACGGGCACGGAACCTTCGTCGCCGGCGTCATCGCCGAGTCGACGAACAACGGAGTCGGCCTGACCGGCGTGGCCTACGGCGTCTCCATCATGCCGCTGCGGATCCTCGACGCCAGCGGCGAGGGCGATGAGGCGACGATCGCCCGGGGGATCCGCTATGCCGTCGACCACGGTGCGCAGGTGATCAACCTGAGCCTCGAGTTCCTGCCCGCCCAGGTCAACAGCGGCTCGGAGATCCCGCAGATCGTCAGCGCGATCAACTACGCCCACCGGCGCGGGGTGACGGTGGTGGGAGCGGCCGGCAACGATCAGACCAACCAGATCGCCTATCCGGCCCGGGCCGGCGGCGTCATCTCGGTCGGCGCCACGACGAAGGACCGCTGTCTCGCCGGCTACTCCAACGGCGGCACCGGCCTCGATCTCGTCGCCCCCGGCGGCGGCGACGACGCCATCATGACGTCGAACCCGGACTGCCATCCTGAGCTCAACCTGCCGTCGATCTACCAGATGACGCTGACCAGCCCCCCGCACTGGGATCGCTTCGGCTACCCCGGGTACTACATGGGGACCTCGATGTCCGCGCCGGAGGTTGCGGCGACCGCGGCGCTCGTCATCGCCAGCGGCGCGATCGGCCACAACCCCACCCCGGATCAGATCCTGACCCGCCTCGAGGAGACCGCCACCCCGCTCGGCGGCAGCAAGCCGAACCCCACCTTCGGCTACGGCCTCCTCAACGCCGGCGCGGCGACGGCCCCCGGTCCGCCGCTGGCCCTCCCGCCGGCGTAGCCGAGAAGCTCGTGGCGGCTGCCGGGCCCCTGCTGCACCGGATTTCAGCGTGCACCCTGCGCCAAATCAGCGGAGGCCCAGACGATCTGGCACCACGCGCACGCCCAGCCCCAACAACGCGCCAGATCGCGCGGCGCGGCCGCAATTTGGCACGTGATGCATGTCCCGGCCCCGCCGCAGATCGTCTCCGACCGGCCGACCCTCACTGGAGACGGGGCCGGACCGAGTCTCAGGTCGTCCCCCGGACCGAGTCTCAGGTCGTCCGGACGATCAGGACCGAGCAGGGCGCGTGGTGGGAGACCTTGTTCGGCACCGAGCCGAGGAGGAAACGGGTGGCGCCCGTCATGCCCTTGTGACCGATCACGATCAGGTCTGTCGCCTGCTCCTCGGCCACATCGAGAATCGCGTCGGCAGCATCGCCCACCCGGGCGAACGCCTCGACCCGCTGCACGCCCGCGGCCACGGCATCGTCGCGGGCGTGGTCAAGAAGGGCGAGGACATCCTCGCGCTGGTTGACCGCCCACTGCGCGTCACCGGCCGCCTGCAGGCGCTCCGGGAGCAGGCGCCCCTCGGTCACCGGCTCGTAGGCGCTGACGATGTGGAGCCGGGCGCCGAACGCCCGCGCCATCTCGATCGCCTGGCCGACCGCGACTCCGGCGGTGTGGGATCCATCGGTGCCGACGAGGATCGATTGGACCATGCCGCCGATCCGTTGCCCGGTCAGGCCAGCCTGGTGATCGCGATCACGATCCCGGCGACCACGAACACGACGATGAGAACCTGGGTCCAGATGAGCAGGCGCGGCATCCGCATGAATCAGCCGACAACGCTATCGGGTGCGGCCTGCTTGCGGGATCGCCCGCCCGGGTAACGACGCGATCGTGTCTGAACAGCGTGCATCGGCGATGGCCGCGCTCGGCGCCGTCCCCCATGACGACGGGACCACCACGTTCCGCGCCTGGGCGCCGAACGCCGGCTCGCTGGCGGTTCGGACCGGCGGCGGCGACGAGTTCCCCCTCGCCCGCGGCGACGGCGATGTCTTCGAGGGCCGAGGACCGGCGGCGCCCGGCACCGACTACAGGTTCGTCCTCGACGGTGGCCGGGCGCTGCCGGATCCGTGGTCACGTGCGCAGCCGGAGGGCCTGGACGGCCCGTCCCGAGTCGTCGATCTCGGCGCGCTCGGCATCTCGAGCAGCTGGACCGGCCTCTGCCTGCGCGATCTCGTCATCTACGAGCTGCACGTGGGGACCTTCACCGAGGAGGGGACCTTCGACTCGGCGATCCCGCGCCTGCAGGATCTGCGTGAGTTGGGTGTCACGGCCATTGAAATCATGCCCATCGCCACGTTTGCGGGCAACCATGGCTGGGGGTACGACGGCGTCTACACCTACGCCCCGCACCCGGCCTGCGGGGGGCCGGAGGGGTTCGCGCGGCTCGTCGACGCCGCCCACGCCGTGGGCCTGGCGGTGATCCTCGACGTCGTCTACAACCACATGGGAGCCGGATCGGATGCGGTCGAGGCCTTCGGTCCCTACACCACCGCGGGCAGCACGACCATCTGGGGCGGCGCCATCGACTACGCCGAGCCCGCAGTCCGCGAGTGGGCGATCCAGAATGCGGAGATGTGGGTGCGCGACTACCGCGTCGACGGTCTGCGGCTCGACGCCGTCCACGCGATCGTCGACGATCGCCGGGCGGGCGGGGTCAATGTCATGGCCGAGCTGGCCCAGCGCGTCCGCGCGATCCACCCCGGCGCCCTGATCATCTCCGAGATGGAGATCGGCGATCTGCGGCCGATCGAGGAGTGGGGGCACGACGCCCAGTGGGGCGACGCGCTGCACCACGCCGTCCACGTTCTGCTGACCGGCGAGCGCGAGGGCTACTACGCCGACTACGGCCGGGTGGAGGATGTGGCGCGCGAGCTGCGACGACCCCAGCGCGAGCGCTTCGTCGTCTGTGCCCAGAACCACGACCAGGTCGGCAACCGCGCCCTCGGCGACCGGCTGCACGGTGCCGACCTGCGCCTGGCCGCGTTCTGCTCCATCCTCTCGCCGGGGACCCCGCTGCTGTTCGAAGGCGAGGAATACGACGAGCCGCACCCGTTCCAGTACTTCACCGACCACACCGATCCCAAGATCGCGCAGATGACCCGGGACGGGCGGCGCGAGGAATTCGCCGCGTTCTCGGACTTCAGCGGCGAGGAGATCCCGGACCCGCAGGACCCGGAGACGTTCCTGCGCTCAAAGCTGGATCCCTCCGCGGGCGACCCTGACCACCGCCGGTACTACGAGGAGCTGCTCGCCCTGCGGCGTCAGCTCGGCGACGCGCCGCTCGACGTAGAGGAGGTCGACGAGGAGCGGCGGGTCCTGCATGCGCGCCGCGGCGAGCTCGAGCTCGTGGCCAACTTCTCCGACCAGGAGCACGACGGCGTCCCGCCGCGCAGCGGTGTGGTGCGGCGATGATCGACCTGAGCACGCTGCGCCCGGGCCGCCCGTTTCCGCAGGGTGCCACCTGGGACGGCAACGGCACCAACTTCTCGATCTTCACCGAGAACGCCGACCGCGTCGAGCTGTGCCTGTTCGACGAGGACGGCCACGAGCGGCGCATCGAGATCTTCGACCAGACGGCGTTTGCGCACCACGTGTACGTGCCGGGCGTGGGGCCGGGGCAGCGCTACGGCTACCGCGTCCATGGCCCGTACGATCCCGCGAGGGGCGCGCGTTTCAATCCGGCGAAGCTGCTGATCGACCCGTACGCCAAAGCCATCGAGGGCGGGGTCGACTGGAGCGCGGCAAACACGCTGCCCTATGTCCGGGGCGGCGGCGACGATGCTGATCTCCACATCGACGAGTCAGACGACGCAGCGGCGATGCCCCGCAGCGTCGTCGTCGACCCCAGCTTCGACTGGGGGGATGACCGGCTGATCGGCCGCCGTTGGAGCGAGACGATCATCTACGAGACGCACGTCAAGGGATTCACCATGCGTCACCCGGACGTGCCGGAGGAGCTCCGGGGCACATATGCCGGGCTCGCCTCCGAGCCGGCGATCCGCTACCTCAAGGACCTTGGCGTCACCGCGGTCGAGCTGCTGCCCGTCCACCACATCGCCGACGAGAGCTTCCTGATCGACAACGGCCTGTCGAACTACTGGGGCTACAGCTCCATCGGCTACTTCGCTCCGCATGCCGCCTACAGCTCCGCGGGCACCCGCGGCGAGCAGCTGCAGGAGTTCAAGGCCATGGTCAAGACGCTGCATGCGGCGGGGATGGAGGTGATCATGGATGTCGTCTACAACCACACCGCGGAGGGCAACCACCTGGGGCCGATGCTGTCGTTCAAGGGGATCGACAACGCCAGCTATTACCGCCTGAGTCCGGAGGACCCGCGGTACTACATGGACTTCACCGGGACCGGCAACAGCCTCAACCACGTCAATCCCAACGTGCTGCGGTTGGTCATGGACTCGCTGCGCTACTTCGTCCTGGAGTGCCACGTCGACGGGTTCCGCTTCGATCTGGCGGCGACGCTGGCCCGCGAGCTCTACGACGTCGACCGCCTGTCCGGCTTCTTCGACGTCATCCACCAGGATCCGGTCCTCTCCGGGGTCAAGCTGATCGCCGAGCCGTGGGACGTCGGACCCGGCGGCTACCAGGTCGGCAACTTCCCGGTTCTGTGGACGGAATGGAATGGGGAGTACCGCGACAGCATCCGCGACTTCTGGCGGGGGCAGACGCCCGCGGCCGAGTTCGCGCAGCGGCTGACCGGCTCCGCCGACCTGTACGCCAACGACGGCCGCCGCCCGGCCGCCTCCATCAACTTCGTCACCGCCCACGACGGGTTCACCCTGCGCGATCTCGTGTCCTACAACGAGAAGCACAACGAGGCCAACCTGGAGGACAACCGGGACGGCACCGACGACAACCGGTCGTGGAACTCCGGCGCCGAGGGCGACACCGACGATGCTGTTGTCCTGGGCCTGAGGGCGAGACAACAGCGCAACTTCCTGACCACGCTGCTCCTGTCCCAGGGAGTGCCGATGGTGCTCGGCGGCGACGAGTTCGGCCGCACCCAGCAGGGCAACAACAACGCGTGGTGTCAGGACAACGAGCTCTCCTGGTTTGACTGGGACAGCTTCGACTCCCATCTGCACGACTTCACGCGCCGGGTGATCGAGCTGCGCCGGCGCGAGCCGGTCTTCCGCCGCCGGGACTTCCTCGTCGGCGACGAGGCCGGATCCGGACTGCCGGACGTGATGTGGCTGAGGCCCGACGGCGAGCAGATGACCGACGAGGACTGGGGGCGTCAGGACGCCCACGCGCTGGGCGTGTTCCTCAACGGCGAGGCGATCCCCAACCACGATCGCGAGGGCAACCCGATTGAGGGGGCATCGTTCCTGATGCTGTTCAACGCACACCACGAGCCGCTGGAGTTCGAGATCCCGTCCGCGCTCGGCGAGAGGTGGACGACCGTGATCAGCACCGATCCGGGGGCTGAGGCAGGAGCCACGCATGAGGCGGGCTCGCGGCTCCAGGTCACCGACCGCGCGCTGCTGATCCTCCGCCGGCAGCGGAAATGAGCCGCGGCGGCCGCAGGTCGCCCGCGCTCACGTCATCGAGCAGCCCCAGCGACCGCGGCTCGCGCCCGTCCTCCAGGAGCACCGCTCCGCCCGGCCAATACCCGTGGGGGGGCGTCGCTCGGTCGACGAGCAACGGCTCGTAGAGCCACGAACCGGTGTTGATAAAGCGGGTTCCGTTGTCGGCGGGCCAGCGCTCGCCGTCGATCGGACCGCGCCGGTGCACATGTCCGAACAGGACGACGTCAGCCTGGATGCCAAGGCGCTGCACCACCCGGGCCATGGCCGGCACGCCGGCGTGGCGCATCTGGGCGTCGAGCAGCGTCGCCGTGACCTGAGCGAGGCCGCTGTTCATGAGGAGCTCGAGCGCCTGGGGCAGGATCGCCCCCCGCAGCAGGCTGGCCACGCTGTCGATCACCGTGCTCACCGGACGCGTCGCCAGCCGCTCCGGCAGCGTCTCGCGCTGCCGGCGCCGGCGCCGCCCCGCACGTTCGTAGTCGATCGGCCGCGGGCCGGCGCGGCGCGTGCGACGCACGCCGAGCCTGCGGATCCCGACCGCCGACTCCGGGATCAGGTGCCTGTCGAGATAGTGACCGTGCGTCGCCCAGATGCCGTCGCCGAGCCAGACGCCGGGATAGGAGACCCGGGTGCGGGCCGGCCTCAGCCATGACACCAGCCGTTCGAGCGCCGGGCTGGCGGCCGGATCGACGTCGGTGCTCGGGGCCAGCCGCGGGCCCTGTGCCAGCGCCCAGCGGCGGGTGAGCAGGGCGTCGTGGTTGCCGGGAACCAGGATGACCTCACGCTCGGCGCCCAGGTGGTGGCCGAGCGCGCGCATCACCGGTTCCGCGGCGGCCATTGTCCGTTCCGGTCGCCGGCTCATCAGCTCCAGCGTGTCCCCCAGCAGCACCACCCGCTCCACGCCCGTGATCGTGTCGAGCAAGCGCTCGCGCACGAGCGCGGCGCGCAGCACGTCATGGCCGCCCCGGTTGCCGAGGTGAAGATCGGAGATGACGAGCGTGCGCACGGCGGCGGACCATAGCCGCCGTGGCTAACGGTTCAGGAAGAGGCGGCGAATCGCTTCGCCGATTCGCTTACGGGAATCGCTGACGCGATTCCCGTAAGCCGCTAGGCGGTCACCAATGTGTCGAAGTGCAGCGGCACGCCGCGGGCGACGACGAGCACCGGCGCGGTCGCCTGCTCGATCGCGTTGCGGGCGTTGGAGGTGATCATCACGCGGCCTTCGCGGGCCTCCCGGCGCGAGCCGACGATCAGCAGGTCGACGCCCCGTTCGTTGTCGACGACGGTCGCATCCATCCGCCGGGCGAGCGAGAACGCGGTCTCGATCGCCGCCTCATCCGCCGAGCCCCGCAGGATCCCGATCGTCCGGATCTCGTCCTCGGCCCCGGTCGCGAAGGCGGCGGGGGCCAGGGACAACGCGGCCGGCCCGCCCTCCAGGAGCGTCTGAGCCGAGCGGCCGATGGCGACGTGACCCCGGGGCGTGCGGTAGTCGGATCCGAACACCAGGAGATCGGCCCCCTCCTGGCCGGTGAGCCACCCCAGCCCCTGGCCGGTGGACGGGCTGACGACGACGCGGCGCCGGATGTGGGGGTCGTCCAGCCACCGAGCCCCTCGCTCGAGCAGTTGCTCGGCCTCCTGCTGAGAGAACTGCTCGCGCTCGAGACGCCGGTGCTGGGCGTGCCGGACATAGGCGAGCGTCAGCTCGGCCCCGGCATCGCGCAGGATCCGCCCCAGCATCAGGGCATCGTGGTCGTTCTGGGTGTCGTCGTACGAGACGATCGCGTGAGGCGCCATCCGGTTGCTCTCCTGTCTCAGGGTTCCCTCGCCACTGAAGTTCGGAGCGACATTGGACGGTCCTGGTCATCAGCACCAGTGAACTTCTTCATGGTCTCTATAAGATGTGCTAATGCTGAACTTGGGCCGTCTCCAGGTGCTGTGCGAGGTGGTCGGCCGGGGGTCCTTCTCCGCCGCCGCCGACGCGCTGTCCTACACGCAGTCGGCCGTCTCGCAGGCGATCGCCCGGTTGGAGGCGGAGACGGGCGCGACCCTGGTGATTCGCGACCGTCGCGGCATCCGCGCCACTGCCGCCGGCGCGACGCTCGTCGCCCACGCCGAGGCGATCTTTGCCCAGGTCGACGCTGCGGAGGCCGACCTCGCCGCGGTGCTGGGGGTCCGCGCCGGCCGGTTGCGCGTCGCCTCGTTCCCATCTGCGGGGGGGACGCTGATGCCGCTGGCGGTCGCCGGGTTTCGCCGGGCGCACCCGGAGGTCGCTCTGACCCTGGCCGAGGGCGAGCCGGAGCAGATCGCCCCGCGGGTCCGCGCCGGAGAGTTCGATCTGGCGCTGCTGTTCGAGTTCCCCGGGGGGGTCCGGCCGCGCCGGGAACGTCCTGCGGCCGGCCTGCGTTCGGTTCCGCTGCTGGAGGATCCGATGGACGTGGCCCTGCCCGCCGACCACCCCCTGGCATCCACGCCGGCGCTGACGCTGGCCGACCTCCGCGCCCAGCAGTGGGTGCAGACCTCGGCGGAGAGCCCGTGCGCGCGGCACGTCGTCCGCTCCTGCCTCGCTGCGGGCTTCGAGCCCGACGTCGCGTTCGAGTCAGACGACTACGACACAGTCCAGGGGCTCGTCGCGGCCGGCGTGGGCGTGGCGCTCATCCCCCGCCTCGCGCTGACCCGCGTCCATTCCGGGATCGTCGTGCGCGCGTTGGCGCCACAGAGCCCATCGCGCCAGGTCACGGCGGTGACGATGTCCGGTCCGGGAGTGGCGCCCGCCGCCAAATCGATGATCGCGCTCCTGATCGACGTCGCTCGCCGGTACACGGCGCCGGCGCAACCCGAGCCCGCGGTCTGACGCCCCGCCCCGGCCTGCCCCGGCCCGGTCCGGCCCGCCCCGGTCCGGTCCGGCCCGCCCCGGTCCGGTCCGGTTCGGCTCGGCCTGGTCCGGCTCGGCCTGGTCCGGTCCGGCCCGCCCCGGTCCGGCGCTGCGGGCCGTTATCCCGGATTCCAGCGTGCCATTCGCGCCAAATCAGACACCGCTCAGATGATCTGGCACCACACGCACGCTCAGCCGTGAAAATGCGCCAGATCGCGGGGTGCGGGCCTAATTTGGCGCACGGTGCAGGCCCCCGGACGGTGCAGCCCCCGCCCGGTGCCGGTCCGATCCGTGCAGCCCCCGTCCGCCCGGGGGCCGGTCCGATTCCTGCAGCCCCCGTCCGCCCGGTGCCGGTCCGATCCATGCAGCCCCGTCGCACGCTCGCTCCATCGTTGCCTGATGCCGTGGCCCGCGGGCACCCGCCGTGATCGGCGACGCGAGCTACCCGCGCGCCGCCACCGCCCGCGCCAGCTCGCCGGCCCGGTTGCCGACGACCAGGGGACGTAGGGCCTTGACCAACGGGCGGGCGAGCACCGGGACCGGCCCCGGGTCGACCGCCAGGTTGTACGTCGCCCGGGTGCGCCCGCTCCCCAGCTCCTCGAGCTCCCAGGATCCGTCCATGGCATCGACGTCCTCGGACGCCACGCGCGTGAAGGTCAGCCGGTGCGGCGGGTCGTAGGCCAGGCGGACACGGCAGTGGACCTTCGTGAACCTGACGTCGTTGACGGTGTCGCAGACGAACGCGCGTCCCTGATCGTCACGCTCGAGCACCTCCACGCGCTCCAGCCCGGTCTGCCAGTCCGGCGCCTCGTCGATCGCCTCCACCACCGTCCAGCAGCGCGCGATCGGCGCCGGAATCTCCGCCGAGGAGGACCCGGAGAGGACGGTCACCGCCGGGGACTCACCTTCGCGGCCACGTGGCTGTTGCCGGCGGCGGCATCGATGACGCTGATCGACACGGCGAGCCGGCGGCCGCTGCGCACCGACGTCGCGACCCGACCGCCGACCTGGCGGAGGGTGGGCGGCGCGAGCGTGATCCTCAGGCTCGCTATCGCCTCACGCAGCCGGATCGTGATCGTCCTCGCGCGGGTCAGGCTGTCGGTGAACGCCAGCCGGCTCGGCTTGCGAGCGGTGGTCTTGACGCTGACGCCATGCCGGGCATGCACCAGGCGCAGGGCGGCCGGCAGCGTGACCGCGATCGTCTGCAGCGCCGGGGCGTTGCGGTCCGAGGACACGGTGAAGGCCAGGTCGGCTCCGCCGTGGGCGGCCGGCGTGAGCGACAGCCGCGAGATCTGGGGGGCGCCCCCGACCGTCCAGGCCAGCGTCGCGGAGGCGGCCGACTGCTCACCGTCACGAGCGGTCAGCCGAACCGTGTGCCGGCCCGTCCGCGTCGGACTCCCGCTGATCCGGCCCGTCGCGGGATTGAGCGTGATGCCCGGCGGCAGCCCGGTGGCGCCGTAGGTCACCTGCGCTCCCGGTGCATCGGTCGCATGCAGGCGCAGCGAGACCCGGGCGTGGACGGTGGTGCGCTCGGACGCCGGCGTCGACAGATGGAGGCTGTTGGCGCACAGCTGTCCGGCGAGCGCGGTCGCGTTCGGCGTTCCGAGCCCGGAGACCGGGTCATAGCCCACCTTCGCCGCGTACCGGCCGCCGTTCGTCCCGGTGAAGTCGTTGTTACCGGCGGTGACGTCGTTGAACACGGCGGTGTAGGCGGCGCCGGCGCTCCGGTACAGGGCGGGATTCGCGAAGCCGATGGGCGAGCCGGCACACGCCGGAGACGCATCGGCGAGCGCCAGCAGCGCTGCCCACACCGGCGCGGCGCCGCTTGTCCCGCCGATGCCCTGCCACCCGGCCGGCTGTCCGGCGACGCTCCCGCTGCCGTTCCAGTAGACGAGATAGCCGGTGCTGGGATCGGCATCGGCCGAGACATCCGGGACGGCCCGGCAGTACCCGCCGCTGTTGCCGCAGGCCGCGCTCGCGTCGGACGGGCTGCGGACGCCGAGGATGGAGGCGGCATCGAGTTGAGCCGCGGGCATCGGCCAGAAGCTGGAGACCCCACCGCCGCTGGCGCCCGGCTGAACCGTCGCGCTCAGTGGCATCCCGCCGCTGTTCCAGACGCTCTCCGCCGGCCGCGGGCCGAGGGCGCTGAGCGTGGTTCCGCCGACGCCGGTCACGTATGGCTGGCTGGACGGGTCGTCGACGGCCGGCTGGGTCTGGGGTGGCGTCCCGCCGGTGTCACAGTCCTGGGCGCCGGTGTCGCCGTCGGCGGCGACGATCGACTGCCCCTGCACCGTCGCCTGCTGAAACAGCGTGTTCTCGGCGATCGCGTCGGCCTGGCCGACCGTGGGCTCGCATTGGCCCCAGGAGACGGTGACGACGCGGGCGCGGTCCTGGCTGATGATCTTGCTGAACGTGTCATACGGGCCTGAGCCGGGGGCGCCGGAGTTGGAGTTCGGTCCCTGGTAGACGAGCACGTGCACGCCCGGCGCAAAGCCGATCGTGTTCTCGATGTCCAGCGCTGCCTCGCCGGCGCCCGGGCCCGTGCCCGCGCCCCCGTCGACCGGGAAGTATGAGACGGAGGCGTGCGTGCCGTAGCACGCCTGGTAGGCGGCGATGTCGCCAGGATCGTTCGGCTCCAGCTCGTACACGGCGACGGTCACGCCCGCGCCGGTGTCGCCGGCGGCGTACAGGCCGGAGAACTGGTACGCCGAGGCGAGCTGGTTGACGGTGTGTGCGCCCTGGCCATACGGGGACGTGGACGCCTGCTGCGCCTGCGGGCACGGCTGCGGCCCGGCGCTGCCCGCGGGGCCCGTCGCGCCTGAGCTCCGGGCAGAGCGCGACAGCGCCGGCCGGGCGCGGGCCAGCAGCGGTCGGGGCACGGAGGTCGTGTTCAGGCCGACCACGGCCTGGACTGCGGAGGCGGCGGAGGCAGCGAGCGCCGGCGCCGAGCTGGCGGCGATGGCGGTTCGCCGTCCTCGCAGTGCGAGCCGGTGGAGGGAGAGCGAGAACGCGCGCTCCAGCTGACCCGCGGTCGCGGTGACGGGTATCGACAGCGAACCGGCGCTCACCGGCCCGGAGCGCAATCCCCGGGATCGCAGCGCCTGCCGGACGGTCTGCACGTGCGCCGCGGTGGCACCGAAGCGCCGGGCGAACTGCGACGGGGTCAGATAGGCGTGGTAGGCGGCTGAGCCGGGGGTCGACACCGCCCGCGCGTACGCGGCCAGCGCCTCGGGATTGCGGGGCTTGAGGGTGACGGTGACGTGCAGCGCGAGCCCCGGCGCCACCGCCCCCGTGTCGGTTGCCCCTGGCGGCGCCACCGGTTGGCGACCGACGCGATACAGGGCCGCCCCGGCGCGGCTGATCGGCGCCAGCCCGGCGACGATCAACGTGGCCAGCACCGCTGTGAGGACGCGGGCGATCCGTCCGTCCAGGTGGGAGCCAGACGCCATGAGCTGGTCCAGCCTATCGACGTGGGCTGTCTCCGGGATGTGCGTGGGTCCTGGCGCTGCTTGACTTCAGGCCGGATGGTGCGCCCGCAGCGACTCATCTTCGGCGAGGTGGCCGAGCTGTACGACCGCTACCGGCCGACGTACCCCGTCGCCCTCGTCGACGAGCTGCTCGCCCAGGCCGACGCGGTTGAGGGGCAGCGGCTCCTCGAGGTCGGCGCCGGCACGGGAAAGGCGACCGAGCTGTTTGCCGCCCGGGGTGCGGCGGTGCTGGCGGTGGAACCGAGCGCGGAGATGGCAGCCGTCGCCCGCCGCCGCTGCGCGCCGTATCCCGGCGTGCAGATCGTGGAGTCGGAGTTCGAGCGGATGGAGCTCGGCGGCGAGGCGTTCCCATTGCTGTACTCGGCACAGGCGTGGCACTGGATCGACCCGGCTGTCCGGTGCCAACGGGCGCGGGCGGCGCTCGCACCCCGCGGGCTCCTCGCCGTGTTCTGGAACCGGCCGGCGTGGGGGAGGTCGGAGGTGCGCGAGGCGCTCGCCAACGCCTACCGGCGCTTTGCTCCGGACATGCGCGCCGATGCCGCGCTGCATCCGGAGAACCGCTCGCCCCAGGGCGATGACGACTGGGTGGCGGAGATCGCACGGGCCCCGGGATTCAACGATCCGATGGTCCGCTTCTACCACTGGAGTCAGGTATATGGCCCCGCCGACTACGCCGGGCTGATCAGCACACTGTCGGATGTCCAGATGCTCGAACCGCCGGCGCGCACCCGGCTGCTGCAGGCGATCGAGGCGGCCGTCGTCGAGCACGGGGGCACGCTCACGATGCCGCTCGTCACGCGCCTGCACACCGCCCGCGCGGTCTGACGGTCGTCACATCTCGAGCTGCTGAAGCGCCGACAGGTAGGCCTCGGAGTAGGACGGGAACTGGGCGACCGTCTCGAGCAGGATCTCGACCGGGACGCGCGCCTTGATGGCCAGGACCGCCTGATGGATCCACTCCGAGGCGAGCGGCGCCACCGCCCAGGCCCCCAGCAGCACGCCACCCGCGCGGTCGGCGACCACGCCCATCTTTCCCCGCGGGTGCCGCTCGTAGGTGTACGGGCGGGCGATCGAGCCGGGCAGGTCGATCACGGCCGTCGCCACGTCGTGGCCCGCCTCACGCGCCTGAGCGGCGGTCAGGCCGACCGCCGCAACCTCCGGATCGGTGAAGATGACCCGCGGGATGGCACGGTAGTCGGCGCTCACCGGGCGGCCGAGCATGTCGGCCATCGCCACCCGCGCCTGGTACTTGGCCACGTGCGTGAACAGCATGACCCCGGTGCAGTCGCCGGCCGCCCACACACCGTCGGCGACACGGCAGCGCTCGTCGACGGGCACCGCGCGCTGCTCGCCACCGATGCCGATCGTCTCGAGGCCGAGGTCCCGCGACCGCGGCCGTCGCCCCACGGCCACGATCACGCGTTCGCCGCGCAGCTCGGTGCCGTCGTTGAGCGTCACGACCCGCTCGTCTCCCTCACGGTGCACGCGAGTGGCCTGCACGCGGGTATGGACGTCGATGTCGTCGGCCTCCAGCGCATCGCGCAGGAGCGCGCAGACCTCCGCGTCCTCGCGCGCCGCCAGCCGGTCGGCGCCCTCGGCGATCGCCACACGGCTGCCGAACCGCCGCAGGAATTGCCCCAGCTCGATGCCCACCGGGCCGCCGCCGATCACGACGGTGCTGGCGGGGATCTCGTGCAGTGCGGTGGCCTCGCGGTTGGTCCAGTAGCCGGCATCCCTGAGACCCTCGATCTGCGGGATGACCGGATCGGATCCGGTGGTGAGCAGGATCTGCTCGGCCGAGAACTCCTGGTCGCCGACGCGCACGCGTTCCGGGGCGGTGAGCCGCCCGTCGCCCCTGACGACCGTGACCCCCATCTCCTCGTAGCCCCTGACGCGCGCGGAGTCATCTCCGGCCGAGGTCATGTAGTCGCGGTAGCGATCCAGCTCCGGCCAGTCGAGCGCGGCCTCCGCCGTTCCCGCCGTCCGCGCCGACTCGCCCCGCACCTCCGCCGGCCGCAGCAGCGTCTTGCTGGGAATGCACGCCCAGTTGCTGCACTCGCCGCCGATCAGCTCGCGCTCGATGAGCAGCACGCGCCGACCGGCGCCGACCAGCGCCGAGGCGGCGTGCTCGCCGGCGGGACCGGCGCCGAGGATCGCGACATCGAAGCGGTCGGCCATGGGCCTCACCCTTCTCCGAGGCCGCGCAGCCGCCCCTGGAGGTGTCGTTTGACCGACGGCCAGTCGTCGTCGATGACCGAGTAGTAGGCGGAGTCGCGCGCGGCGTTGTCGCGCACCACCATGTGCTTGCGCAGGATTCCCTCAAACGTCGTCCCGAGCGCGAGCAGAGCGCCGCGCGAGCGCTCGTTGCGCGCGTCGGTCTTGAACTCGACGCGCCGGAGGCCGACGGTCTCGAACGCGTGGGCCAGCAGGAGGAGCTTCGTTTCGACGTTGACGCCGGTCGACCACGCGCTGCGGGTCACCCACGTCCAGCCGATCTCGCACCGGAGATGCTCCAGGCGAATCTCGAGGAACCTCGTGGAGCCGAGCACCTCTTCCGTCTGCGCCGAGAGGATCACGTACGGCACGTCGCGCTCAGCCCGGGCGGAGCCGAGCGTCGCCGCCAGCCAGTCGTGCAGCGCCTCGTGGGAGGACGCCATGTCCACCGGCATCCAGGCGAACATCTCCGCATCGCTGGCCGCCGCCGCCAGCCCAGGTTCGTGCTCGGCGGCGAGCGGCTCGACGATGACGAGGCGCCCGGTGAAGCGGGCGCGCAGGTCGGCGACAGTGGGTCCCGGGACGGTCGCCGCGGAGTCGCTCATCCTCGCGACCATACCGTCCTGGCCCATGGGACCTCCGATCGGCGGCGTGGGCCCCGTACCCTCCTCACGGGCCATGCCCAGACTTCTCATCATCATCGCCAGCACCCGCCCAGGCCGCATCGGCCTGCCGGTCGCCAACTGGTTCGTCGACCGGGCCGCCAGGCACGGCGGGTTCGAGCTCGAGCTCGTCGACCTGGCCGAGCGCAACCTGCCGCTGCTCGATGAGCCCAACCACCCTCGCCTGCGCCAGTACACGCGGGACCACACCCACGCTTGGAGCGCCGCCGTCGACGCCGCCGATGCGATTGTCATGGTCACCGCCGAGTACAACTACGGCTATCCGGCGGCGCTGAAGAACGCGATCGACTACCTGCACCACGAGTGGCGCTACAAGCCGGTGGGCTTCGTCTCCTACGGCGGCGTGGCCGCTGGGACCCGGGCGGTCCAGCAGCTCAAGCAGGTGGTCACCGCGGTTGCGATGATGCCGACGCAGGCCTCGGTGAACATTCCGTTCGTCCAGCAGTTCCTTGGCGAGGACGGGACCGTCACCGGCAACGAGGTGATGCTCGAGGCCGTCGAGGCGATGCTCGACGAGCTTCTGCGCTTCCAGGCGGCGCTCGCCTCTCTGCGCGCCTGAGCCCGCGCCCGGCGTACCGCAGCCGGCGTAGGCCTTGACCGGCATGGGCCCGGCGTACCGCAGCCGGCGTATGCCTTGACAGGCATTTCGCATTGGGTATTGTGTATCCCAGAGCGAGAGTGGCTGCCGAGATGACCCATCCGGACGTGCTGATTCCCGAGCGTCTGACCGGGACGCTGGTGGTCCCACCGCTGGTGGGGATCGGGACGAGCGTCGCGCAGCTCGCCTACGCCGCCATCCGGAATGCCGTCCTGGCGATGGACGCCTACGATCCCAATGCCGATCTGCGGCTCGACGAGAAGCGTTTGGCGTCCGGGCTGGGGGTGAGCCGGACGCCGGTCCGAGAGGCGCTCGCCCGGCTCGCGCACGAGGGGCTTGTCGAGATCATTCCCCGCCGCGGCGTGCGGGTCGTCCGCAAGAGCAAGGCGGAGATCGTCGAGATGATCATCGCCTGGGCCGCGCTGGAGGCGATGGCCGCGCGGCTGGCCACCGAGCGAGCCCCGGACCGCGACCTCGCCGGCCTGCGCGGGCTGTTCTCGGAGTTCGAGGGCGGCGAGCTGCGCTCGCACCTCGACGAGTATTCAGCTGCGAACCTGCGCTTCCACCAGCGCATCATCGAGCTCGGGCACTCGCAACTGATCGCCGACATGGCTGACGACCTGCTCGTGCACGTCCGCGCGATCCGCCGCCACACGATCGGCGAGGGGGATCGCGTCGAGCGCTCGATCGTGGACCACCTCCACATCATCGAGGCGCTGGAGGCGCGCGAAACGGACCTTGCCGAGCGCCTCGTGCGCGACCACGCTTTGAACCTTGCCCGGCACGTCGAACGCAGCTGGGTGATCGACTGAAGGACCTGGCTGCCCGCGCGCAGCCCACCACAACTTCTCAGCTGTACCCGCGAATCCGATATACGGAAGGAGAGCCGACGTGAGCGTCACGGCGACTACGACACAGGCAGAGGCATCACGCGAAAAGCGTCAATCCGAGCCTGAAACCATCTCCGGGGGTCATCTGGTCGCCAAGGCGCTGCGCGCCGAGGGGATCGATGTGATCTTCACGCTGTGCGGCGGCCATATCATCGACATCTATGACGGGTGCATCGACGAGGGCATCCGCATCATCGACGTCCGCCACGAGCAGGTCGCGGCTCACGCTGCCGACGCCTATGCTCGTGTGACCGGACGGCCCGGGTGTGCCGTCGTGACCGCCGGTCCGGGTACCACCGACGCGGTCACCGGCGTCGCCAATGCTCTGCGCGCCGAGAGCCCGATGCTCCTGATCGGGGGCCAGGGCGCGCTCAACCAGCACCGGATGGGTTCGCTGCAGGACCTGCCCCACGTCGACATGATGCGCCCCATCACCAAGTTCGCCTCGAGCGTGGTGACGACCGAGCGGGTGGCCGACATGGTGTCGATGGCCTTCCGGGAGGCGTTGGCCGGCGCGCCCGGGCCCGCCTTCTTGGAGATCGGCCGCGACATCCTCGACGGCCGCGTTGCCGTGGAGCGAGCGATCCTCCCCCAAACGGGGCAGTACCGGGCGTCGACCACGAGCATCGGCGACCCCGCTGACATCGAGCGGCTCGCTGACATCCTGGTCGCCGCCGAGCGGCCGTGCGTGCTGCTGGGGAGCCAAGTGTGGACGTGCCGCGGAGCTGATGCGGCCATCGAGCTCGCCCGCACGCTCAACGTTCCCGTGTACATGAACGGGGCGGCTCGCGGGACGCTGCCTCCCGGAGATCCCCACCACTTCCATCAGACCCGGCGCTACGCGTTCAGCAACGCCGACGCGATCGTCATCGTCGGGACGCCGTTCGACTTCCGCATGGGCTACGGCAAGCGGCTCTCGCACGACGCGACCGTCGTCCAGATCGACATGGACTACCGCACCGTCGGCAAGAACCGTGATGTCTCACTGGGGTTGGTCGGCGACGTGGGAGCGATCATGGCAGCGGTCACCCAGGCTGCCTCGGGGCGCACGGACAACGGCGCCCGCAAGCGCGAGCCATGGCTGGAGACCCTGCGCGCCGAGGAGACGCGGATGCGCGAGGAGCGGATGCCCCGCCTCCTCCAGGACACGGTGCCGATCCACCCGCTTCGGCTGGCGCATGAGATCAATGAGTTCCTGACCGACAACACCCTGTTCATCGGCGACGGCGGCGATGTCGTCACCTTCTCCGGCGGCGTCGTGCAGCCCAAGGGACCCGGCCTGTGGATGGATCCGGGCCCGCTGGGGACCCTCGGGGTGGGGGTTCCGTTCGCCCTGGCGGCGAAGGCAGCCCGTCCTGATCTGGAGGTGGTGGGGCTGTTCGGCGACGGGGCCCTGAGCCTCACCGGTTGGGACTTCGAGACGATGGTTCGGTTCAACCTCCCGTTCATCGGCGTCGTCGGCAACAACTCCTACATGAACCAGATCCGCTACGGCCAGATTCAGAAGTACGGTTCGGAGCGGGGCGACATCGGCAACAAGCTCGGCGATGTGCCCTACGACAAGTTCGCCGAGATCCTGGGCGGCTACGGCGAGGAGGTCCGGGAGCCGGATCAGATCCGGCCCGCTCTGGAGCGCGCGCGGGAGGCCGGCAAGCCGGCGCTGATCAACGTCTGGATCGATCAGAACGCGTTCGCGCCGGGAACGATGAATCAGACGATGTACAAGTAACAGGGGAGAGAGCGAACATGAGCAAGGCCCTCGAAGGCGTCCGCGTGGTGGACATGACCCATGTCCAGGCGGGACCCGTGTGCACTCAGCTGCTGGCCTGGATGGGTGCGGACGTGATCAAGATCGAGTCACCCAAGGGGGATGTCACCCGGCAGCAGCTGCGTGACCTTCCTGATGTGGACAGCCTGTACTTCACCATGCTGAACTGCAACAAGCGGAGTGTCACCCTGGACCTCAAGAGTGACGAGGGCAAGCAGACCTTCGCCGAGCTGTTGCGCCGATCCGACGTCTTGGTGGAGAACTTCGCTCCGGGCGCTCTCGACCGCATGGGGTTCACCTGGGAGGCGATCCAGGAGATCAACCCCAGGTTGATCTTCGCCTCGCTGAAGGGCTTTGGCCCGGGAGCGCTCGAGCACGCCAAGGCCTATGAGCCCATCGCCCAGGCCACCGGCGGCGCGATGAGCACCACCGGGTTCGAGGATGGTCCGCCCACCGTGACCGGGGCGCAGATCGGGGACTCCGGCAACGCCGTTCACCTGTTCGGTGCGATCTGCGCGGCTCTGTATCAGAGGACGCACTCCGGACGTGGCCAGCGCGTCACGATCGCGATGCGCGACGGCATCCTCAACCTGTGCCGGGTCAAGCTGCGCGACCAGCAGCGCCTGGAGCACGGCCCCCTGGGCGAGTATCCCAACGGCGAGTTCGGAGACACGGTGCCGCGGTCCGGCAACGCGTCCGGCGGCGGCCAGCCCGGCTGGGCGGTGCGCTGCAAGGGCGGCGGTCCCAACGACTGGCTGTACCTGGTCATCCAGCCCCAGGTCTGGGAGCCGTTGGTGCGCAAGATCGGGCGCGAGGAGCTCGCCAACCATCCGGAGTACGACACCCCAGAGAAGCGGCTGCGCCATCTGTGGGACATCTTCCGGATGGTGGAGGAATGGACGCTGACCCGGGACAAATGGGAGGCGTTCCGCGAGCTCAATGCGATCAATGTCCCCTGCGGGCCGGTGATGGACACCCGCGAGCTGCTCGACGATCCGGACCTTGCCGCCACCGGCATGATCGTGGAGGTCGATCACCCGGAGCGGGGCAAGTTCAAGACCGTCGGCTGCCCGTTCTCGCTCTCGGACTCGCCGGTGGAGATCACCCGCTCGCCGCTGCTGGGCGAGCACAACGAGGAGGTCCTGGAAGAGCTCCTGGGTCAGGACGGATCCCCGAACGGCTCCACCCGGCTGTCCGCGGTGGACGCCGGGTAGCCGTCCGGGTCGCGCACGCGCGGGCAAGCACACGAGACGACGAGGAGAGGCGATGCATGCAACGGCGGTAGAGGAGCGCTCCACACAGACTCGCGACCAGGAGACGGTCCGCGAGGTGCTCGAAGCGGCTCGGAACGACGGACGGACGGCGCTCAGCGCCCCGGAGGCAAAGCGGGTTTGCGATGCCTACGGGATCGCCGTGCCGCAGGAGGGTCTGGCGACGAGCGCCGATGAGGCCGTTGCGATCGCCGAGCAGATCGGCTACCCGGTCGTCCTCAAGATCGTTTCACCGGACATCCTGCACAAGACCGAGGCCAAGGGCGTGCTCGTCGGCATTGATTCGGCGAGCGACGCCGCGGGAGGCTACGACACGATCGTCGCCAATGCCAAGGCCTATCAGGCCGACGCAAGGATCACCGGCGTCCAGGTCCAGCAGATGCTGGGATCCGGCCAGGAGGTGCTGATCGGCGCCATCACCGATCCGACCTTCGGTCCGGTCATGACGTTCGGACTCGGCGGCGTGCTCGTCGAGGTCCTGCGGGACGTCACCTTCCGCTTGGCGCCGACGAGCCGCGCTGACGCCCTGGAGATGATCAGTGGCATCCGCGCCGCCGAGGTGCTCGATGGCGTGCGCGGCGGCCCCCCGGTTGATCGCGAGGCGCTGGCACGGATGATCGAACGGGTCTCACATCTCGTGAGCGACTTCCCGGAGATCCGCGAGGTCGACCTCAACCCCGTCCTCGCCGCCCAGACGGGCGCCACCGCCGTCGACGCGCGGCTGGTCGTCTCGTTCGACCCGCCGGAGGATCGCCCGCCGCGCTACAGCCAGGAGCAGATCCTGGAGACGATGAACCACCTGATGCGTCCCCAGGCGATCGCCGTGATCGGCGCCTCGGACCAGCAGGGCAAGATCGGCAACTCGGTCATGCGCAACCTGGTGGACGGCGGGTACCCCGGCGAGATCTACCCGGTCAATCCCAAGGCGGGGGAGATCCTCGGCAAGCAGGCCTACGCCGATGTCGACGATCTGCCGGACGGTGTCGACGTCGCCGTCTTCTGCATCCCGGCAAAGCTGGTCGTCCCCACCATCGCCAAGATCGGCGCCAAGGGCATCCCGGCGGCGATCCTGATCCCGTCCGGATTCGCGGAGACCGGCGAGGTGGAGCTGCAGCGCCGGCTGATCGAGGCCGCGCGCGAGCACGGCGTGCGGTTCGTGGGCCCCAACATCTACGGCGTCTACTACACGCCCGGAGACATGAGCGCGGCGTTCACCACGCCGTACGACGTGAAGGGACCGGTCGCGCTCGCCTCGCAGAGCGGCGGAATCGGCATGGCCATCCTCGGCTTCAGCCGGTCCACCAACCTGGGCGTGTCGGCCATCGTGGGGCTCGGCAACAAGGCGGACATCGACGAGGACGACCTCCTGACGTTCTTCGAGCGCGACGACGCCACCAACTGCGTGGCGCTGCACATGGAGGACCTCAAGGACGGCCGGTCCTTCGTCGACGTCGCCCAGCGGGTGTCAAAGCGCAAGCCGATCGTCGTGCTCAAGGCCGGGGCCACCCCCGCGGGTACCAAGGCGGCCGCGTCGCACACCGCCGCGCTCGCCGGCGACGACAAGGTCTATGACGACATCCTGCGTCAGGCGGGCGTCGTCCGGGCCCGCGGGCTCAACGAGCTGTTGCAGTTCGCCCGGTGCCTGCCGATCCTGCCCACGCCGAAGGGTGAGAACGTGGTGATCATCACCGGCGCGGGTGGGTCCGGCGTGCTGCTGTCGGATGCCTGTTACAGCAACGGCCTGCACCTGATGCAGATGCCGGACGACCTCAACCAGGCGTTCATGGAGTTCATCCCGCCGTTCGGGGCGGCCGGCAATCCGGTCGACATCACCGGTGGCGAGCCGCCGGAGACGTACGCCAACACGATCAAGCTGGGACTCCAGGAGGATCGCATCCACGCGCTCGTTCTCGGCTACTGGCACACGATCGTCACCCCACCGATGGTCTTCGCCAAGGTGGTGACCGAGATGGTCGACGACCTGCGCGGGCGCGGGATCGAGAAGCCGATCGTCGCCTCGCTCGCCGGTGACGTGGAGGTCGAGCAGGCCTCGACCTACCTGTTCGAGCACGGCATCCCGGCGTTCCCGTACACGACCGAGGTGCCGGTGGAGGTGCTGGCCGCCAAGTACCGGTGGGCCCGGTTCGCCGGATTGATCGACAGGGGGGACGCCGACCACTAGGGGCGGGAGACAGGGGAAACGCCGCCGGCGCGACAGGGAGCGCGTCGGCGGCAGGAGCCGAGGAGAGGATTCGTGGACCTACTTGAATACCAGGGCAAGCAGTTGTTCGCCCGGCACGGGATCGAAGTCCCGCGCGGCAACGTGGCGACGTCGGTGGAGGAGGCGGTCAAGGCCGCAGACGGAGTCGGCTATCCGAGTGCCGTCAAGGCGCAGGTGCAGATCGGCGGCCGGGGGAAGCTCGGTGGCATCAAGCTGGCCCACGACCGCGCGGAGGCCCGCGCTCATGCGGAGGCGATCCTCGGCATGGACATCCGCGGACTGCGGGTGCACGAGGTGTGGGTCGAGGAGGCCTCCCAGATCAACGCCGAGTACTACGCATCGGTCGTGTTCGACCGAGGGGCCCAGGCGGCGCTCGTCATGCTGTCCACCCGGGGCGGCATGGACATCGAGGCCGTGGCCGCTGAGGACCCGGGTGCGATCGCCTCGCTCAACGTCGACCCGTTGCTCGGCTTCCAGGACTTCCACGGCCGGCGACTGGCGTTCGCCGCCGGAATCGACCGCGACCTCGTGCGCCCGGTGACGGCGATGCTCGCCAAGCTCTACGAGGTGTTCGTCGCCGAGGACGCGATGCTCGTGGAGGTCAATCCACTGATCGTCACGCCGGAGCGGGGTCTGCGCGCGCTCGATGCCAAGGTCACCCTCGACGGCAACGCCCTGTACCGCCATCCCGAGAATGCCGCCTTGCGGGATCTGTCCGCCGAGGACCCGCAGGAGCGCCTGGCCAAGGAGCGCGGCCTGACCTACGTCAAGCTCGACGGGGACATCGGCGTGCTCGGCAACGGCGCCGGGCTCGTCATGTCGACGCTCGACGTCGTGGCCCAGTGCGGAGGACGCCCGGCCAACTTCCTGGATGCCGGCGGCGGCTCCCGGGCCGATGCGATCGTCGCCGCCGTCGAGGTGATCCTCTCCGACGAGAAGGTGCGTGCGGTGCTGTTCAACATCTTCGGCGGAATCACACGATGTGACGAGGTCGCCAAGGGGCTGATCGAGGCGTACGAGCTCGTCGCACCGGATGTCCCGTTCGTGGTCCGGCTCGACGGGACCAACGACGAGGAGGGCCGCCACCTGCTGGCGCAGGCGGCGCTCCCGGGGGTTCACATCGAGGCGACGATGGACGCCGCCGCCCGTCGCGTGGTGCAACTCGCAGCCCGGACCCCGACCGTGGAGGTGGCATGAGCGTCCTGATCGATCAGACCACACGGCTGTGCGTGGCCGGGATCACCGGTCGCGAAGGGCGGTTTCACGCGCTGAACAACCGCCGGTACGGCACCAACGTGGTTGCCGGGGTCACGCCCGGCAAGGGCGGCGAGGAGGTCGATGGCGTGCCGGTGTTCGACACCTTCGAGGAGGCGGTGTCCCGGACCGATGCCGATGCCGCCATGATCTTCGTCCCGGCGCGGTTTGCCGGTGATTCCATCCTCGAGGCGGCGGATGCCGGGATCCGGCTGATCGTGGCGATCAGCGAGGGCATCCCCGCGCACGACGAGCTGCGCGTGATGGCCGAGCTTCGCCGCCGGCCGGGCGTCCGGCTCATCGGCCCCAATTGTCCCGGGGTGCTGTCTCCGGGCAAATCCAATGTGGGGATCATCCCGGACGCCTTCTTCCGCGAGGGCAACGTCGGCGTCGTCTCACGGTCCGGAACGCTCACCTACCAGATCGGCAACGAGCTGGCCCAGCGCGGGTTCGGCAACTCGACGATCGTGGGCATCGGCGGCGATCCGGTTCCCGGCACCACCTTCGTCGATGCGCTCGAGCTCTTCGAGGCCGACCCGGAGACCGAGCTGATCGTCATGGCCGGGGAGATCGGTGGAGACGCCGAGGAGCGCGCCGCCGAGTTCATCGCGGCGCGCTGCACCAAGCCGGTCGTCGCCTACATCGCCGGCTTCACCGCGCCGCCCGGCAAGACGATGGGTCATGCCGGTGCGATCGTCTCCGGCAGCGCCGGAAGCGCCGAGGCCAAGGCCGAGGCCCTGGAGGAGAGGGGGGTGCGCGTTGGACGTACCCCGACAGCTGTCGCCAAGCTCGCAGCCGACATGCTGGCGGCATGACATGGAGATGGGCGGCGACCATCCGTGGACGGAGACATGATCGAAAAGGGGTTGATGTTGGCTTGACGTAGCTCGACGTGATGACAGGAGTTTGTGCACAGACCAGTGCATTATTGGGAGAGGCAATCGAGCTCTGACCTTTGCCCTGTACCTCTCATTGTCAGCTGAGAGGACGGTCACATAAAGAGGCAGAGATCGTAGCCATCGCGACGCGAGGGAAGGGAGATTGACGTAATGAGTGCCATATCGGCTTCAACCGGGTATCGAGAGATCGTCAACCCGGACACAGGTCGGATGTTCCGGGTCGGCGAGTCCGACAAGCAGTTGCTGGGTTACTCCCGCGGGCTGGTGATCACGGCCGCGTGGGTGTGCATGTGCATGGCCGGGCTGCTGGAGTACACATGGGCCTCGCTGAGCGGGTCCCTGCAGGCGGCCCATCACTGGGGCGATGCGCCGGTGTTCTGGCTGTTCTCGTTCTATGTGATCTTTGAGTCGTTCGTGCAGATCGGAACGGGATTCCTACGCAACCGGGGCGTCCTTCCGGTGAAGCGCGCCGTGATGATCGGCGGAATCGTGTGCGGCATTGCCGCCTATGCGATCACCGCCTACTCGACGAACATCTGGGAGGCGTACTTCGGCTACGCGTTCCTGGGTGGCATCGGCTCCGGGATGATCTACTCGAGCTGCATCAACATCGTCGCCAAGTGGTACCCGGAGAAGAAGGGTTGGCGCACCGGGTTCGTCAACGGCGGCTGGGCCTACGGCTCGGTGCCGTGGATCATCGCCGTGGGCGGCTTCTCCGCCGGCGCCGGCGTGGGCTCGCTCACAGCGTCCGGGGTCAAGGAGTTCATCCTCATCCAGGGCGGCGCGATGACCCTCGTCATCCTGATCGCCGCGCAGCTGATGAAGGACCCGCCGAAGAACTGGTGGCCGACTTCGATCGACCCGCTCAACTGGGCCAAGAGCAAGCGCACGGCGCGGGACCTCATCAGCAACCCGCCGGCCTGGGACCATTACTCGCTGCGGCAGATGTGGTACACGCCGCAGGCCAAGTGGCTGAGCATCCAGTACGCGTTCTACGTCGGCTGCTCGCTGTTCGGCGTGGCCTACTACTACGTGTTCGGCCATGCGATGGGCTTGGGTAGCGTCGCGGTGGTTGCGGGGGCAGCCGGCTTCTCGCTCGCCGACGGCATCTTCCGGCCGGTGTACGGGCTGATCTCCGAGTACATCGGGCGCCGGCGGACGATGGCCTACGCGTATTCGCTGAACGTCGTCTTCCAGATCCTGACGCTGATTGCCGGTCTCAACCACATCGGCTGGATGTTCGCCGTCTGTGCCGTGGTCTCCGGCGGTCTTTCGGGCGCCAACTTCCCGATGACGGCGGCGGCGACGGCCGACTACTGGGGTGAGAACAACAACGCCGTCAACTACGGGTCGGTCTACGCCTGGAAGGCGCTCGGCGGCAGCTTCGCCGGCGGCATCGCGGCGCTGGTCATGACCGGGACGCTGTACGGGCACGCCCACTTCCACTGGGTGCAGGGCTTCATCTTCGGAGCGGCGCTGGGCGCGATCGCGGCCCTGATCGTGTTCTTCAAGTGCAAGCCTCCGACCAGGGAGCAGTGGCAGCGGGCGGTCGCCAAGGCAAAGGCGGCCGAACAGGCGGCGTCACGGCCTGACAAGGTGGCGGTCGGCTGACAGGCACCCCTCCGCCCTCCCGGGGTGCTCCGGCTCGGCTGGTGCGATCGCCACCGGGCACCGTGACAGCGGAGCGGCTCGCCTCCCGTGCGAGCCGCTCCGTCGCCCTGGGAGGAGGAGCGGCTCATCTGCGTGGAGGTCGCGTGGCTCTATGTGTCGCGGCTCGTGCCGCCGGAGCGCCGCAGGTGAACGCCGGTTATGAGCCGAGGCGCGCGGGCTGGCGCTCTACGTGATCCGGGCGCTCTACGTGATCCCAGAACTGCGCGACGAAGCTGTCCCAGTCCACCACCAGCTCGTCTCCGGACGGACCCGGAGGGGTGGGCTCTGGCGGATCCTCGCAGGGGCCATGCCCGGTCGGACCTTCCGGGCCACCGTGCCAGCCGTGCCGGCGCACGTGGTGAACGTCGGCGTGCACGGCGGTGACCAGGCCGACCGCGAGCACGAACGGCACCAGCGCAATCGGTACCGGTGCGCCCAGCACCCCAAACCCCAGGGCCAGGAACGCCAGGATGCCGGCGCTGAAGCCGCAGATCACGACCTTCTCGCCCTGCGGACTCAATGCCGGATGGGGGTGGGACACTTCATTGAGGATAGCGATAGGCGTTTCGATGGCCTGAGCAAGCCCGCCTGGAGCCGCGACGCCGAGCGGCGCGGCGCGGCGCGTTGTGAGCGGGCCTGCGCCGACCGACCTGATCACCGGGGCGACGCTCAGGCCGGCGGGGTTGGGGGCCGTGGGACTCCCGCGAGCGGGCTATTCACTTCGCTCCACCGGAGAGAGGCTCGTTGGCGTCGCTCAGCTGGTTGGGCGTCCGCATCCGCGTCCTGCATGTTCCCGCGTGACCCCTCTTTGACTCAATGCCGTCTGTTGACAGGGGTGTGGGACTCAGTATTCTGCATCCCAGAGCAGAAGGAGTACCTGAGCGTGAGCGAGATACCCCCGCATCGTCTGTCCCAATTGGGGTCGGCGCGGTGAGGCTCGCAGTTGTCGGTGCCGGAGCGATCGGCGCCTACGTCGGAGCGGCTCTCGCCCGCGGCGGAGCCACTGTGCATGTGATCGCGCGGGGCGAGAACCTCGCGGCGATCCAACGCGACGGGATTCAGGTCAGATCCCCCCGCGGCGACTTCACAGCTCGTCCGCCCGCCACGGACGACCCGCGGGAGGTGGGACCGGTCGACGCCGTCTTCCTGGGGCTCAAGGCACACTGCTACGCGACCGCCGGACCGCTGCTGGAACCGCTGCTGCACGATGACACCGCGGTGGTCGCCGCCCAGAACGGGATCCCCTGGTGGTATTTCCACGGCGTCGACGGCCCGTATGCCGCTCGCCGGATCGAGGCGGTGGATCCGGGTGGCGCGGTGAGCGAGGTGATCCCGCCGCGCCGGGCGATCGGCTGCGTGGTCTACGCCGGCACAGAGCTGGAATCCCCCGGGGTTGTTCGTCACCTGGAGGGTACTCGGTTCACCATCGGCGAGCCGGACGGATCCCGGTCGGAGCGCTGCCGGCGCTTCAGCGAGGCGATGGTCGCCGGTGGCCTCAAGTGCCCGGTGGCGACCACCGACCTGCGCAACGAATTGTGGGTCAAGCTGATGGGCAACGTCGCCCTGAACCCCGTCAGCGTGCTCACGCGCGCGACGATCGCCGGAATGTGCCGCCACCAGCCCACCCGCCGGCTCATCGCCGCGATGATGCACGAGGCGCTGAACGTCGCTCATGCCGTGGGGGCGGCGCCGGAGGTGTCAGTGCAACGGCGGATGGCCGGGGCCGAGAAGGTCGGCGAGCACCGCACCTCAACGCTGCAGGACCTGCTCGCGGGCAAGCGGCTGGAAACCGGTCCGATCATCGACGCGGTGATCGAGCTGGCCGACCTGACCGGCGTGGAGGTGCCGTCTCTACGGGCCGTCGGGGCGTCGTGCAGCCTGCTTGCCGAAACGCTGGGGCTGGCCTGACGGTGCCCGCCGGGGTCGCCGTCGTGGCCAGAGCTCGGTGACTCCCTTCGAGGCCGTCGGCATCTTCGCCGCCGGCATCTTCGCCGGCACCATCAACGCGGTTGTCGGCACCGGCACACTTGTCACGTTTCCCGTCCTTCTCGCGTTCGGATACGCCCCGGTCGTCGCCAACGTCACCAACACGGTCGGTCTGGTCCCCGGATTCGCATCCGGGGCGCTCGGCTACCGGGCGGAGCTGGTGGGCCAGCGGACGCGCCTGGCGCCGTTGGCGGTCGCCTCCGTGACCGGCGGGGTCATCGGCGCGATCCTGTTGCTGAGCCTGCCGGCCTCGGCCTTCCAGGCGGTGGTCCCCCCGTTCCTGGCCGTGGCCCTGCTCCTGATCGTCCTTCAACCTCGCCTATCGCGTCGGCTCGCCGCCAGACGTCCGGCCCGCCGTGACCGCGCCGGTCCGCTGGCCACAGCCGCCGTGTTCGCCGGGGGGATCTACGGGGGCTACTTTGGCGCAGCGCAGGGCATCCTCCTCCTGGCCGTGCTCAGCCTGGGCCTCGATGACGACCTCCAACGCGTCAATGCGCTGAAGGTGGTCCTGACCGGGCTCGTGAATCTCGTGGCCGGGATCGTGTTCGTGTTCGCAGCGCACGTCGCCTGGGCGCCTGCCGGCTTGATCGCCGGGGGCTCGGTCCTCGGGGGCGTCCTGGGCGCACGCATCGGCCGGCGTCTCCCGCTGCCCGTGCTGCGTGTGGTCATCGTGGCAGTTGGCGTCTTTGCCATCGTGCATCTGGTCGCTGGCTGATCGCCTGGCGGCGATCAGCTTGCGCTAATGCGAGAAGGTGCCGACGAGTCGCGCCTGCTCGATGACGTGGTCCTCGATTCGCTCCAGGAGCGCCCGCCGGTCCAGGCCGGGCTTTAGGTCGAGATCCTCGTCCAGAGCGTAGATCCAGAAGTAGTAATGGTGGGTTCCGTGGCCGGGCGGAGGAGCCGGGCCGTTGTAGCCGGCGTTGCCCATCGAGTTGGTGCCGTGGACGGCATCGCCGCCGCCCTCCGGCAGGTGGTTGGCGTCGCCGGGAATCCGGTAGGCGACCCAGTGGGTGAAGCCGTCGACGAGCGGCGCGTCCGGGTCGTGGACGACGATCGCAAAGGCCTTGGTGCCCTCGGGCGCGCCTGACCACATCAGCTCCGGCGACACGTCCTCGCCGTCACCGCTGTGGCGGTCCGGGATGCGCTGGTGGTGGTCGAACACCGGGCTGGTCATCTTGAGATCAGCGACATTGAGTTCTTGTGGCATGCCGGCAGGCCTACCCCGCGCCTCGGAGAGTGAATCCGTTCCTGCGCGCTGGAGCGTGAACCCGTCCGGGTCAGTGGGGGGTGAATCCGGTCCGGATCAGCGGGGGGTGAATCCGGCCCGGGTCAGTGGGGCGGGCGGCGCTTGACCGGCTCGCGGCCCGGCGGCTGCGGCGGGGGCACCCGGCTCGGAGCCGGCGGGATGTCCCGCTCCAGCGTCTCGTCTGGCTGGATGACCACCCGCTCCCCGTGGTGCTCGATCTCGAGCGACTGGCCGTCGATCAGCGAGTAGCGCGCGTGCTGGGCGTCGACGTCGACGTGCAGGCCCCGCCCCTGGAACCACAGCCGGAACTTCAGGCGCGTCAGCGCCGAGGGTAGGCGGGGCCGGAACGTGAGCCGGCCGTCGTGGTCGCGCATTCCTCCGAACCCGCAGACGGCGGTGATCCAGGTCCCGGCCACCGACGCGATGTGGATGCCGTCACGGGTGTTGTGCTCGAGGTCGTCGAGGTCCATCAGGGCGGCTTCGCCGAAGTAGTCGTAGGCGAGGTCGAGCAGTCCCACCTCGGCGGCGACGACGGCCTGGATGCAGGCCGACAGCGACGAGTCGCGGACGGTGATCCGCTCGTAGTAGTCGAAGTCACGCGCCTTCTCCGCGTCGGTGAATGCGTCGCCCCGCGTGTAGAGAGCGAGCACCAGGTCAGCCTGCTTGCACACCTGCTTGCGGTACAGGTCGAAGTACGGGAAGTTGAGCATCAGGGGGTACTGCTCGAGCCTGCACGCCTCGAAGTCCCAGATCTGGTGATCGGTGAAGCACTCGGCCTGGGGATGCACCTGGAGGGCCTCGTCGTACGGGATCACCATCTTGGCGGCGGCATCTCGCCACGCGGCCGCCTCCTCGTCGTCGACGCCCAGCTCGCCGGCCCGCCGCGGGTGACGCTCGACGGCGTCGGCGGCGCTCGTGAGGTTGCGCTGCGCCATCAGGTTGGTGTACATGTTGTTGTCGGCGATGGCGCTGTACTCGTCCGGCCCCGTCACGCCGTCGATCCGGAAGCGGCCGGTCGCGTCATGGTGTCCCAGCGATCGCCACAGGCGCGCCGTCTCCACCAGGAGCTCGACACCCGTCGTGCGCTCGAAATCCGGATCGTCGACGGCGGACTGATACCGGGACACGGCGTCGGCGATGTCGGCGTTGATGTGAAACGCCGCGGTGCCCGCCGGCCAGTAACTGGAGCATTCGTGACCGCGAATCGTCCGCCACGGAAAGGCGGCGCCCTTCAGTCCGAGGGTCCGCGCCCGGTCGCGGGCGAGGTCGAGTGTCTGGTGGCGCCAGCGCAGCGCGTCGGCGGCGGCGTGCGGAGCCGTGTAGGTCAGGACGGGCAGTACGTACATCTCGGTGTCCCAGAAGGTGTGCCCGTCGTATCCGGGCCCGGTCAGTCCCTTGGCGGCGATCGCCCGCTGCTCGCCCCGCGCGCCGGCCTGGAGGGTGTGGAAGAGGCCGAACCGGATCGCCTGCTGGAGCTCGGCGTCGCCCTCCAGCTCGACGTCGGAGCGCTCCCAGAACTCGTCGAGGTATGCGCGCTGAGCGGCGAGCAGCCCCTCCCAGCCGGTGTGGATCGCTCCCGCCCCGGCGGCCGCCACCTGATCGCGGAGCGCCGCCGCCGAGCGCTCGCCGGACCACCCATAGGCGATCAGCTTGACGATTCGCAGCGGCGTCCCGGGCTCCAGGTCGGCGGTCACGGTCAGCCGCGCGTTGTCGGCGAAGGCGTCGCAGCTCGTCTGGGTGCCCTCCGGTCCCTCCACGAGGTGATGCATCGCCGCGGCCATTCTCAGTCCGCTCTGCCTCGTGCGATGCACGAGGACCGCCCGCACGTCGGAGGCGTCGTATTCATCGCTCTGAAGGGGCTTGGCCAGGGCGGCCGCCGCGCGCGGATCGGCGGTCGTCACCTGGCCGGTCTCGTTGGCCACGAGCTCGGATTGCACGACCACCGGAAACTCCTCCTCGAGGGCCTCGACGACGTACTCGATCCCCGCCACCGCCCGCTGGGTGAACGAGACGAGGCGGGTGGACGTGACCCGGACCTGCCGGCCGGTGGGGGAAACCCATTGGACCCGGCGCCGGAGCACCCCGTCGCGGAGATCGAGCACGCGCTCATGGCTGCGTAGGAAGCCATAGCGGACATCGAACGGCTCGTCCTCGACGAGCAGGCGCATGATCTTGCCGTTGGTGACGTTGACCACCGTCTGGCCGTCCTCTGGATAGCCGTATCCGGCCTCGGCGTAGGGCAGCGGCCGCACCTCGTAGAAGCCGCCGAGATACGTGCCCGGAATGCCGTATGGCTCACCCTCGTCCAGATTGCCGCGCAGCCCGACGTGGCCATTGGCCAGCGCGAACACCGATTCGGTCTGGGCGAGGTGGTCCAGGTGCAGCTCGGTCTCGCGAATCGCCCACGGCTCGACCGGGAAGGCGGGGTGGTCGATCACGGCCGGTCGAGCAACTCGGCGAGATCCTTGACGACGATGTCTGCGCCGTGCTCCCGCAGCGCGTCGGCCTGACCCACTCGGTCGACGCCGACCACATAGCCGAAGTGCCCGGCCCGGCCGGCCTCCACGCCGGCCAGCGCATCCTCGAACACGGCGGCCTGCGCGGGTTGGACGCTCAGTGCCTGCGCGGCGGCGAGGAACGTGTCCGGCGCCGGCTTGCCCCGCAGGCGCTGCTCCTCGGCCACCTGGCCGTCGATCCGCACCTCGAAGAGGTCCTCGATTCCGGCCGCGATCAGCACATCCCGGCAGTTGGCGCTCGAGGAGACGACGGCGCGGTGCAGGCCGGCGTCCCGGACCGCCTTGACAAAGCGCACCGATCCCTCGTAGGCCTCGACGCCGTCCTCCTTGATCAGCTTGAGGACGAGGTCGTTCTTGCGGTTGCCGATCCCGCAGATGGTCTCCTTGTCCGGCGGGTCGTCCGGTGTTCCCTCCGGCAGGTCGATCCCCCGGGACGCGAGGAATGAGCGCACGCCGTCGTATCGCGGCTTGCCGTCGACGTACTCGTCGTAGTCGCGGACCGGATCGAACGCCGTGAAGTCCTCGCCGGTCTCCGCGGCGCGCTCGCGCAGATAGTCGTCGAAGGTCTGCTTCCAGGCCCGGTCGTGCACCTTCGCGGTCTGGGTCAGCACGCCGTCGAGGTCGAAGAGGCAGGCGGTCACGCCATCCGGGAGCCCGAGCACGACCGCAACCTTACCCAGAGATCACGACGCCACCATCATCGCCGCGCCGAAGAGGCAGACGACGTGAAAGCTCTGGTCGACCATCAGCCTGAGGCTGGGCGCCGGCTCCGGGGAGTGCTTGACCTGTCGCAGCCACCCGCGCACGAAGCGCCCGTCGTCGACGAAGATGTGGGGGACGGCGATCAGCGCGGCCGTTCCCGCGGCGCGGGCCGCCGTCCTGTCGGACGCGATCCAGACGAGCGCCGGGCTGTAGGCGAGGGTGTACGTGGTGGCGTGGGCCAAGAGAGCTCGACGGCCCTCCCGGTCACCCAGCCCCCGGATCTTCGTCAGCGCCTGCCACTCGGTCTGCAGGAGCAGATCTCCGCCCAGATGGCAGACGAGGAACGCGGCGAACAGCGGCGGCCACGTGACCTGGTCTCGGCCGGCGCGGTGGCGCCCCCGCGTCCCCGCGGCGGCGGCGCCGAGGAGCGCGGCAAGGCGGCCGCCTCTCCGCCCCGGCCGGTTCTTTCTTCCGCACGCCGAGGAGGTCACCACGCGCGGCGAATTCTAACCTCGCCGGCGCACGCCGCGCACGCCGCGCACGCCGCGCACGCCGCGCACGCCGCGCACGCCGCGCAGCCCGCGCAGCCCGCGCCGCCCCGCTCGCCGGCGTACGCCGCGCAGCCCGCGCCGCCCCGCCGGCAGGCCGCCCGCGACGCCCGCGCCCGCACCGGCGTGAGAATCTCCTCAGCCGAGGCTGTGCGTGGCCTTGGGTCGATTGGCGCCGAAAACGTGCGGGTAAATTGTCGCCTTAACGAGACCTGATAAGAAGGAAACACCGCGTCTTACAGCTACAAAAGGAGCCGCTCGTATGGCCGACCAGCCGCCCCCAACCACCACCGATGCCGGCATCCCCGTTGCCAGCGACGAGTTCTCCCTGACTGTCGGTCCGGACGGGCCGATCCTGCTCCAGGATCAGTACCTGCTCGAGCAGATGGCCAACTTCAACCGCGAGCGGATTCCCGAGCGCCAGCCGCATGCCAAGGGCTCAGGCGCCTTCGGCCAGTTCGAGACGACCGGGGACGTCAGCGCCTACACCCACGCCCGCCTGTTCCAGCCCGGCGTCAAGACCGACATGCTCGCCCGGTTCTCCACCGTGGCCGGCGAGAGCGGCAGCCCGGACACGTGGCGCGACCCCCGCGGCTTCGCGCTGAAGTTCTATACGCCTGACGGCAACTACGACATGGTCGGCAACAACACGCCGATCTTCTTCGTCCGGGATCCGATGAAGTTCCAGCACTTCATCCGCAGCCAGAAGCGCCGCGCCGACAACGGCCTGCGCGACCACGACATGCAGTGGGACTTCTGGACGCTGTCGCCCGAGTCAGCCCACATGGTGACCTGGCTGATGGGCGATCGCGGCATCCCCAGGACCTGGCGGAACATGAACGGCTACTCCAGCCACACCTACATGTGGGAGAACGCCGGCGGCGACAAGTTCTGGGTCAAGTACCACTTCAAGACCGATCAGGGAGTGGAGTGCCTCACCCAGGAGGAGGCCGACCGGCTCGCCGGGGAGAGCCCGGACTACCACCGGCAGGACCTGTTCGAGGCGATCCGCGACGGCGACTTCCCCAGCTGGACGCTGTACATGCAGATCATGCCGTTCGAGGAGGCCAAGACCTACCGGTTCAACCCGTTCGACCTGACCAAGGTCTGGCCCCACGGCGACTACCCGCTGGTCAAGGTCGGCACGATGACGCTGAACCGCAACCTGACCGACTTCCACACGGAGATGGAGCAGGCCGCGTTCGAGCCCAACAACCTCGTGCCGGGGATCGGCCTGAGCCCGGACAAGATGCTGTTGGCGCGCGGGTTCTCCTACGCCGACGCGCATCGGGCCCGGCTGGGGGTCAACTACAAGCAGATCCCGGTCAATTCCGCAAAGGTGCCCGTGCACAGCTACAGCAAGGACGGGGTCGGGCGGACGGTCAACGTCACCGATCCCGTCTATGCCCCCAACTCCTATGGCGGCCCGAAGGCCGACCCGTCGCTCACCGACGACGCCGGCCTGTGGTACGCCGACGGCGACATGGTTCGCTCGGCCTACACGCCGCGGGCTGACGACGACGACTTCGTCCAGGCCCGCACGCAGGTCCGTGAGGTGCTCGACGACGAGGCGCGCGAGCGCCTGGTGAGCAATATCGCCGGCCATCTCGCAGACGGCGTCTCGGACAAGGTGCTGGCGCGGGCGTTCGAGTACTGGAAGAACGTCGACCAGGAGATCGGCGAGAAGATCGAGCAGGCCGTCGGCGCGACCGTCGGCGCCTGAGGCGGTTGGGCGAGGGCGCGTCCGGATGGATTCCGGACCCGCCCTCCCGCCCATGCGTGCTATTCGGACGTGGCGCGGTCCCCGGCCGGGTGCAGGCGCTCGATCGCCTGCGTGAGGCGCTCCAGCGCCTCGACGACCTCGTCGCGATCCGGCTTCTGATCGACCGCCAGGCGCACCGCGGCGATCTCCCGCGCCAGGTACTCCGTCTCGGCCAGCAGCCGGGCGTTCATGGCGCGGTCGCGCTCGATCTCCCCGCGCTCCCGGTCGGCGTGCCGGTTCTGAGCCAGCAGGATCAGCGGGGCGGCATACGCAGCCTGCGTGGAAAACGCCAGGTTGAGCAGGATGAACGGGTACGGGTCGAAGCGCAGCGTCGCGGCGGCCACGTTGACGGCGATCCAGATGAGCACGACGATCGACTGGCCCACGATGTACCGCGGCGTGCCGAAGAAACGCGCGAGACGCTCGGCGAGCCGACCGAACGCGTCCGGATCGTAGGCGGGGGTGCCCGGAGTCCCGCGGGGGGTGCTGAGGTCGTCGTGGCGCGCCATCAGGCCTCCGACAGCGTCACGCGCCAGTTGGCGGGCAGGATGCGGTCGAGGACGTCGTCGACCGTGACCGCCCCCACCAGCCGTCCCGCCTCGTCCACGACGGCCAGTGACACCACGTCGTACGCCGCCAGCTGCGCGGCCACCTCGCGATCGCTGGCGCCCACATCGATCGGTTCCACATCCTCGTCGATGCACCTGCTCAACGGCTTGCTCGGCGCCTCGCGCAGCAGCCGCTGAAAGCCGACGTTGCCGAGATACCGCCCGGTCGGCGTCTCGAGCGGCGGGCGGCAGACGAAGACCGCCGCCGCGAGCGGCACCGGCAGGTTGCGGTCGCGGATGCGGGCCAGCGCTTCGGCTACGGTCGTCTCCGGGGCGAGGATCACCGGCTCAGGCGTCATCAGGCCGCCTGCGGTGTCCGGCTGGTAGGTGAGCAGCCGGCGGACGGGCTCGGCCTCGTCCGGGTCCATCGCGTGCAGCAGCTCGTCCCGGCGCGGGGGCGAGAACTCCCCCAGCAGGTCGGCGGCGTCATCGGCGTCCATCTCGTCGAGGATCCCGGCCAGACGGTCGACCCCCAGGCCGCCCACCAGGTTGACCTGCTCGTCCTCTGACATCTCCTCCAGCAGGTCGGCGAAGCGGTCATCCTCGAGCTCGGCGGCGAGCATGCGCCGGCGGCTCAGGGGCAGACGCCGGATCATGGCGGCCATCTCGGCCGGGTGCAGCCCGCCCAGCTCCGCCGCCTGGCGATCGACCGGCCGCTCGGACGCGAACAGCTCTCCCGCCTCGCTCCAGTCCAGCACCTCCGGTGTCCGGCGCAGGCCGGGGACCCGCCGCCCCGCGAGCGCCACCGTCGCCACCTCCCAGTCCTGCTGCTCCGGCGCCGGCGTCAGGCCGATGTCGACCACCCGCTGGCCCTTCAGCCGCCTGCCGATCAGGTCTCCGGCCAGGAGCCGTTCGCCCTCGCGAAGGTGAAACTGACGCAGGTTCACCGACCCGCGTCGTAGCCGGGCTCCGTCGCTGCCGATCTCGCCGATCCGGCCAATGCCGACGAACACCCGCCGGCGGTTGACCGCGACGACGAGTCCGTTGACGCGGGGTGGCTTGGACCCGAGGTCGACGACCGCGTCCACGACCCGGCCCACCTCTGCGCCGTCCGCTCCGAGAAGCGGCAGCCGGGTCAACCTGGAGACGTAGACGATCCGTTGCTGGATGAGCGGATCCTAATTCTTCACCGGCGTCGCCGCATCAGCGCAACGGAATCTCAAGGCCGCGCTCCTGCTCAGGCCTGGGTCCCAGGATGCGCCGCTCGGGTTCGTCGATTGCCACATCGTTGATGCTGGCCTCGCGTCGTGTCATCAGGCCGCGGTCGTCGAACTCCCACTGCTCGTTGCCGTAGCTGCGCCACCACTGGCCGGCGCGGTCGTGGCTCTCGTACTGGAATCGGACGGCAATCCGGTTACCGGCGAACGCCCACAGGCTCTTGCGCAACACATAGTCGAGCTCGTGCTCCCATTTGGCGGTCAGGAACTGCACGATCTCGGCGCGGCCGGTGACGAACGTGTCGCGGTTGCGCCAGACGGAGTCGACGGTGTACGCCATCGCGACACGCCGGGGGTCTCGCGTGTTCCACGCGTCCTCGGCCGCCTGCACCTTTCGGGCGGCGGTCTCGGTCGTGAACGGCGGAAACGGTGGTCGCTCCTCGGACACGGCTGGCTCCCTTTCCTCGTTTCGGCGGCGCTGCCGGACCGATCCTCGCAGAGGGGTCGGTGACGGCGAAGATGGGGTACCGTCTCGCGCGTGACCATGCGCCGTCTGCCCCTGGCCCTGGCGGTGGCGGCGGGTGTCGCTGCTGCCGGATGCGGTGCCTCGAGCACCGATGGCGCGAGCGCCTCCGGGGTCGAGCAGACCGTCCGCACGGCGCTCGGGTACCTGGCCGCCGGCGACGGGCGCGGATTCTGCTCGCTCGCCACCCGCGCCGAGCGTGCCCGGCTGGCGACCGAGTTCGCCGCTCGCAGCTGTTCGGAGGCGATTCATGCCGTCGGCTCCGGCCTGACGCCGGTGCACCGCGCGGCGCTGCGCCACGCCGACGTCACGACGGTGACGATCAGCGGCGCGACCGCGACGGTCAAGGCAGCCGACATCACGACGACGTCCGGCTCGATGAAGGGATTCCTCAGCGGCGACGGCAGGCCGACGACCCTGGTTCGCCGGGCCGGCGGCCGCTGGATCATCGGCGGCTGACCCGGCGGGGCGGGGTAGGGTGAGACGCACATGACCATGAAGATCATCTACACGCACACCGACGAGGCACCCGCCCTGGCGACGCACTCCCTGCTGCCGATCCTCGAGGCCTTTGCCGCCGTCGCCGGCGTCGAGGTCGAGCTGCGCGACCTCTCGCTTGCGGGACGCATCCTGGCGCAGTTCCCGGACCGTCTCGACGACGAGCGCCGGGTCTCCGACGATCTGTCCGAGCTCGGTGAGCTCGCCAAGACGCCGGAGGCGAACATCATCAAGCTGCCGAACATCAGCGCCTCGGTTCCCCAGCTGCGGGCCGCGATCGCCGAGCTTCATGAGCAGGGCTACGTGATCCCGGACTACCCGGCCGAGCCCGCCGACGACGAGGAGCGCGATGCGCGCGAGCGCTATGACCGCGTCAAGGGCAGCGCCGTCAACCCCGTGTTGCGCGAGGGCAACTCAGATCGGCGAGCCCCCGCATCGGTCAAGGAGTACGCGCGCAACCACCCGCACTCGATGGGCGAGTGGTCCTCGGACTCGCGCTCGCACGTCGCGACGATGACCGACGGCGACTTCCGCTCGACCGAGCAGTCGGTCACGGTCGACGCCGCTGGCGACGTCCGCATCGAGCACGTGACCCCGGAGGGTGCGGTCACCGTGCTCAAGCCGGACTTCCCGGTGCTCGGCGGCGAGGTGCTCGACGCGGCGGTCATGCGGCGCGCGGCGCTGGAGCGGTTCCTGGCCGACCAGGTGGCCGAGGCCAAGCAGCAGGGCGTGCTGTTCTCCGTTCACCTCAAGGCGACGATGATGAAGGTGTCGGACCCGATCATCTTCGGTCACGCCGTCCGGGCCTACTTCCCGTTCGTGTTCGGCGAGCATCGCGCCGCGCTGGCCGCGGCCGGGATCGAGGCCAACGATGGGATGGCGGCCCTGCTGAGGGCGCTCGACCGCCTCTCGGAGGAGGAGCGGGGCGCGGTCTCGGCCGCCATCGACGCGGCGTACGAAAGCGGTCCCGGGCTGGCCATGGTCGACTCCGACCGCGGGATCACCAGCCTGCATGTTCCCTCCGACGTGATCATCGACGCCTCCATGCCCGCCGCGATCCGCTCCTCCGGGCAGATGTGGAACCGCGAGGGCGAGCTTCAGGACACGAAGTTCGTGATCCCGGACCACTCGTACGCCGATCTGTACGGCGAGGCGCTCGAGGACTGTCGCCGGCACGGCGCATTTGACCCATCGACGATGGGCACGACACCGAATGTGGGACTGATGGCGCAGAAGGCGGAGGAGTACGGCTCGCATGACAAGACGTTTGAGGTTGCCGAGGCCGGGCGCGTGAGAGTCGTCCGCGGGAGCGATGACCAGACGCTTCTGGAGCATGCGGTTTCGGTTGGGGACATCTGGCGGATGTGCCAGACCAAGGACGCACCGATCCGCGATTGGGTGCGGCTGGCCGTCTCGCGAGCGGGGGAAACCGGATGGCCGGCCGTGTTCTGGCTCGACGAGACCCGCGCCCATGACGCCGAGTTGCTCAAGAAGGTCAGGCCGATGCTCCAGGAACTTGACACAGCGGGTCGGCAGATCGAGATCCGCGATGTTGCCGACGCCACCCGCTTCACGCTTGAGCGCGCCCGCCGCGGCGACAACACGATCTCGGTCACCGGCAACGTCCTGCGCGACTACCTCACCGACCTGTTTCCCATCCTGGAGCTGGGGACGAGCGCGAAGATGCTCTCGCTCGTCCCGCTGATGGACGGCGGCGGTCTGTTCGAGACCGGCGCCGGCGGGTCGGCTCCCAAGCACGTCCAGCAGTTCCTGCGCGAGAACCACCTGCGCTGGGACTCGCTCGGAGAGTTCCTGGCTCTGGCCGTGTCGCTTCAGATGCTCGCCGACAAGACCGACAACCCCCGGGCACGGGTTCTGGGCGACGCGCTGGACCGAGCCACCGGCAGCGTCCTGGAGCACAACCGCTCGCCCCAGCGCACGACCGGTGAGCTCGACAACCGCGGCAGCCACTTCTATCTGGCCCAGTATTGGGCCCGCGAGCTCGCCGGCCAGTCTGACGACCGGGACCTCGCCGAGCGCTTCCGGTCATTGGCCGACCGCCTCCAATCGGCCGAGGAGGCGATCGTCGCCGAGCTCGCCGCCGTTCAGGGATCCCCGGTCGACATCGGCGGCTACTACCACCCGGACCGGGCGACGGTGGCAGCCGCGATGCGGCCCAGCTCGACGTTCAACGAGGCGCTCGAGAGCCTGTAGCGAGTCACGGCACACGAGGGGCCCCGCACCCCCGGGGCCCCTCCTGCTCAGGCGCCACGTCTTCAAACCACAGGAGGGGGCCCCGCACCCCCGGGGCCCCTCCTGTTGCATCCACCATCCGATACGTCACCGGCTGCCGCGTCGCCGGTCTGAGCCGGGGGGCGGATGTGGAACTGCGCCTGACCAAGTCGCTCGTCCGGCGCTCCGCAGCCTTTCGGCTGGAGCGGCGAATGAGCGACTTGACGACGGGAAGTCTCGTCAACGGGCGCGGAACCTCATAGGTCCATTGACCCACCGCCCGTGCGTCCTTTTACTCAGACCGTCGCCCACCCGGCCCTTCGCTCGGCCGGAAGCCGACGATTGGCTCTAGTTCTACCCGGACCCCTGGAGCATCGCCATCAGGTCGTCGCGCTCGAACATCTGCGCCGTGGCGATCGCCGACGGCTGACCCGCATCCGGATCGGCGCCGCCGTCGAGCAGGGCCCGGATCACCTCGGTCTCGCCCTTGAACACCGCGCCGGCCAGCGGGGTCTGACCGCGGTCGTTGGAGCGGTTGGCGTCGGCGCCGCGGTCCAGCAGCGCCCGGACGGTGTCCGGGTGGCCGTGGTAGGCGGCGAGCATCACGAAGCCGTCGCCCTTGTGGTTGACGAGATTGGGATCGACGCCGGCCTCGACGTAGGCGACCAGCTGCATCGTGTCTCCGTTGCGGGCCATGCCGAACAGCCGGGTCGCCAGTTCCACCAGGTCGTCGTCAGGCTCGTCCACGACCTCGATTGTCTCAGCCGGGCTCGCTGGGCTCAGGAGACGAAGTCGCCGGCCCCCTGGCGAGCGGCGCGCAGCACCTCGGTGACGGCGTCGAGCTGCTCGTCGCCGAGCGGCGCCGTCCCGAAGCGGATGGCATGCAGGGCGCGTGTCGCGGCGTCGGCGGTCTCGCGGCCGCGGGGTGTGATCGTCGCCAGGGTCGTGCGCCGGTCGCTGGGATGCGGGGCGCGCGCCACCAATCCGTCGCGCTCCAGCCGGTTGACCAGGTTGGTGACGCTCGCCGGGTGCACCTGCAGGCGGTCGCCCATCTTGCCGAGTGGAAGGGATCCGGCCCGGCTGAAGTACAGGAGCATCAGCGCCTCGTAGCGGGCGAACGTCAGGCCGAAGCCCTCGAGCGCTTCGTTGAGACGCCCCAGCAGGATCTGCTGGGCGCGCATCACCGACGTCACCGCCATCATCGCCGCCACCGGCGACTCCGGCCAATGTGCCCGCCACTGCTGCCCTGCCTCGTCGATTGGGTCAAAACGGAGTGGGGGAGACATGGCGCGGGCAAGGTTCGCATGCCGCCCGGATCCCCGGGCGGCGAGTGCGCAGACGTCACGGCGTCGCGCGGCGGGGCCTGACGCATCAGGTCACGCGCCCCGCGGTGGGGCGCGTCAGACGGTCAGCTCAGCGGGCGCTGACTCCAGCGCCGCCTCGATCGCCGCCACCAGCTCCCGCGCCGAGACGGCCGTCAACTCCACGGCGACACGCGCCCCCGGCCCCCGGGACGGGTCGGCGAAGTCGATGTTGAGCGTGTGCTCGGCCAGCGCGTGAACCGGATGGTCGAAGTACACCGTGCCGTCGGTCACGTGGAACCACTTGCTCTCCGGTCCCTTGGCGCTGCCCTCCAGCCCGGTCTTGATGGTCGCATACGTGCACATGCGTCAGCCTCCGAGATACGTGTTGTAGAAGGTCTCTATCCGCTCCCAGCCGTCGTTGGCGGCGGCCACGTCATACGAGGGTCGATCGACGGCGAAGAAGGCATGGCCGGCGCCGTCATAGCGATGGAACTCGTGGGGCTTGTCCACGCGGGTCAGGATCTCGTCGAGCTCGTCGACCTGTTCCGGGCTGGGGTACTTGTCCTCGTTGCCGAACAGGCCGAGCAACGGACAACGCAGGTTCGGCAGCTGGTCGACGAGGTTCGTGACCTGGAGGGGGAACCCCTCCGGCGGCGTCCCCGTCACGAACGCGCCGTAACAATCGACGGCCGCATTCAGATCCAGATTGCACGCCGCCAGCACGGATTGCCGCCCGCCTGAGCAGTAGCCGATCACCCCCACCTTGCCGTTCGAGCTGGGCAGGCCGCGCAGCTGCTCGGCGGCGCCCCCCACGTCGCCGATGAGCCGCTCGTCCGGAACGCCCCCCTGGGCGCGGGCGGTGGCGGCGGCGTCGTCCGGCGCCGCTCCGGGCGCCTCGCGCCAGTACAGGTTGGGGCACACGGTGTCGTAGCCGAGCTCCGCAAAGCGGCGCACGATCTCCTTGCTCGCCCGGTCATATCCGGGCATGTGGTGGATGACCACCACACCGCCGCGCGTGCCGTCCTGCGACGGGCGGGCGGCGTACGCCTCGATCTCGTCGCCCTCATGCCCGGTGATCCGAATGGTCTCAGCACATAGTGCTTCGCTCATGATCCTCGCTTCGATCAGGTCCGCCTGACGCGGCGGGCCGAGTTGACAGGAGCCGCAACCGGTCCAAGGGCAGCCTATGGGAAGCCCCGCCGCGAGCGCTCAGCACCTGGTACACGGTGATCTCTCCGGTCTCGAACGCCTGCGCCGAGGCGATCATGTACAGCTTCCAGGCCCGCTCGCGCTCCGGGCCGGCGATCCTGATCGCCTCGTCGCGGTGCGACTGGAGATTGGACACCCAGCTCCGCAGCGTCAGCGGGTAGTGCTCGCGCAGCGATTCGACGTCGCGGACCTCGAGCCCGGCCGCCGCCAGCTCCTGGATCAGGTCGCCGACCGGATGCAGCTCGCCGTCCGGGAACACGTACCGGGAGATGAAGGTGTCGGTGGTGGGCCGCTCGGAATCGAGCCGGGCGATCCCGTGGTTGAGGAAGAGCCCGCCCGGGGCGAGGAGCTCGGTGGCGCGGCGCACGTAGCGCCCCAGCTCGGCCCGGCCGACGTGCTCGTACATCCCCACGCTGGCGATCTTGTCGAACGGCCCGTCGCTCAGCTCCCGGTAATCGGCGACGCGGATCTCGATCCGGTCCTGGAGACCCTGCTGCCGCACCCTTTCCCGGGCGAGCTCGGCCTGGGGCTCGGACAGGGTGGCGCCGACCGCCCGGACGCCGTAGTTGGCTGCGGCGTGCAGGACGAGCGAGCCCCAGCCGCAGCCGATGTCAAGCAGCCGCTCACCCGGCTGCAGCTGCAGCTTCCGGCAGATCAGGTCGAGCTTTCGCTCCTGAGCCTGCTCCAGCGTGTCGTCCGGAGACGAGAAGTAGGCGCACGAGTAGACCATCGTCGGTCCCAGGACGAGCCGGTAGAAGTCATTGGAGATGTCGTAGTGGTGGCGGACGGCCGTGCGGTCGCGTCCCAGCGAGTGGCGCTGCCCGCCGTCGCGATCGAGCCGGAGGTGGCGCCGGCGCCCCACGGCCGCCTCGATGCCCGGGACCGGCGGCGTGCGCAGCACCCCGGGACCCGCGGTCAGCGCCGCCGTCACCGCCAGGCGCAGGCGGTCCTGGCGCGAGAGCTGCACGTCAGGGAGCGACCCGCGCAGCTCGAGCACATGCTCGAGGTCGCCGCGGACCGTCAGCGACCCGTCGATCCACGCCCGGGCCAGGCCCAACTGCCCGGGCTGGCGCAGGAGATGGGCGAGCGCGCGGGGACCGGTCGCCACCAGGACGGGCCGCTCTCCGGCCTGGCCGTTCCCCGGCTGACCCGGGAGGCAGCTTCCGTCCCAGAAGCGGACCGCCACCGGCAGTTCGGTCAGCCGGCCGTCACCGATTCGGCGCAGCGCTGATCCGGCCGCCGTGGCGATGCTGCGTCGTGTGCGTGAGACAACGCGCGATCGCGGGCGATCGACGGAAACGCGGGATCGCGGGTGATCAGTGGTGGAAACGCCGGATCGCGGGTGATCAGCGGGGGAGCGGTGACGGGAGATCATCGATGGGTCCAGCCTTTCGCGAGCTTGGAACAGGGGCCACGGCGGGCCTGGATCGGCGGCCGATCCGATGGGGCGCTCTCCGGGCGGGCCTGTTCTGGTGTCGTCGCCACCAGCCGGCCGGCCACGATGAGCTTGCTGTACGGACGGGTGAAGCCGCCCGGGTTCCAGGTCATACCGAGGCCCCGGTGCATGACGAACACCTCGGCGGCGAGCTCGAACGCGTCGTCATCCGGTGTGATCAGGGCCTCCAGCTCCAGGTCCAGGTGCCCGCCCGCCGCCGTCAGTCGCCCGTCGACGAACAGCCGGTCACCCTCCAGGCGAGCGGTCGTCGACACGAAGCGGACGCACGGATGCGCGTCGACGGCGAAGAAGTCGGCCGAGCGCAGATGATGATCGCGTCGTTCGTTCCCGGTCTGAATGCTGGCGGCGTCGACGGTGAGCTCGACGGCCGGTGTCGCCCGCAGGTCGAGCCGGCCCCCGTAGCGGGTGAACCGTCCGGTGACGGTTCTGAATCCCCAGTAGTGCGGGACCTCGAACCCCACGCGCGACCGCGCCGGATCGAGCTCCCACTGGCCACGGGCGAGTTCCGCGGTCTCTCCGCCGAGGGAGAACGGCGCCGAGCGTAGTCGCGGCCTGCAGCTATGCATTAGGCCCTAATGTAATACGCCGATGAAGCGGGCAGACATCTCCGTGCGCCGCCGGCACCTCGACGAGATCGCCGAGGCGCTCCCGCAGCGGGCGTCGGAGCTGTCGCAGATCTTCCTGACCCGCAGCAGCGTCTGCGTGTCACGAACCGAGGTGGGGGTGCTGCGCCGTCTCTCGCGCCGACCCCGTCGCATCAGCGAGCTCGCCGCCGACGAGCGCGTGACGCAGCCGGCGATCACGCTGCTCGTCAACCGCCTGGAGCAGCGGGGCTGGGTGCAGCGGGCGGCCGATCCACGGGATCGCCGCGCCGTGCTGGTCGGCCTGACGCCGGCGGGCAAGGAGGCGCTGGCGCGGTTGCGAGCTGAATACCGCGCCCTGCTCCACGAGGAGATGGAGGGCCTGGACGATCAGGAGGTCGCGACGCTGGCCCGCGCCGTGCAGATCCTCGATGGGCTGATCGAGCAGCTGATCGAGCGTCCGGCCTAGCCATCCGCCGCGGCCGCACGAGCCGGATCGCCGGGCCTACGTGGGCCCTCTGGGCGGTGAATTCGTTACCGTGGGCCGCTCGTGGATTCCGGAAGGATCAGACAGGGTCCGCTGACGCGGGCTGCCGTGGTGCTCCTGACGGGCGGGGCGCTGCTGCTCGCCCTGGCGCTGGCGGGCTGCGGCACCGCAGGGGCAACCTCCAAGTCGCAGCGCTCGGCGCGGGGTCAGGGCCATGGTCATGCCGCCTCCGGCGCCTCCGGCGGCGCCCGGCGCGCGGCCGCGACCGCCGGAACGATCGGCGTCACCGGCGCGACCGTCGCCCCGGCGATCCCGGCGGGCTTCGTCGGGCTCTCGATCGAGGCGAAGGCGCTCGAGCAGTTCGCCGGCTCCAACCCCAGGGCGATCGATCCCGCCTTCGTCCACCTGCTCCAGGACATCGCCCCCCAGCCGAGCCCCGTCCTGCGCATCGCCGGCGACAGCACCGACTGGAGCTGGTGGCCCGTCCCCCACGCCGCCCGGCCGCCCGGCGTCAAGTACGACCTGACGCCAACGTGGATGAGCGTCGCTCACTCGCTCGCCGCCGACCTGCACGCGCGGCTGATCCTGGGCGTCAACCTGGAGGCCGACAGCCGCGCAGTCGCCACCGCCGAGGCCGGAGCGATGCTCAGCCGCATCGGACGCTCCTACCTCGACGCCTTCGAGCTGGGCAACGAACCTGAGCTGTACGGGAGCTTCGGCTGGTACCGGTCGCCCGTGACGCACCTGCTCGTGCCCGGACGGCCGCCGACCTACTCCATCGCCAACTTCATCGGCGACTTCGCCCGCTTCTCGTCCTACCTGCGCGGAGACCCGATCGCCGGGCCGAGCATGGGCGGGCCGAAGTGGCTGGAGAGCCTGGACTCCTTCGTCGCCGCCGAGCACCGCCTCAGCGTCGTCACCGTCCACGCGTACCCGCTCAAGCACTGCACGAAGTCGACTGTCGTGACCAGCGCTCAGCTCCTGGCCGACTCCTCATCGCATGGGCTCGCCCAGCGGGTCGCGCCGTGGGTGGCTTTGTCCAGCCGCCACCACCGACCGCTCCGGGTCGACGAGATGAACGGGATCTCGTGCGGGGGGACGCGCGGCGTCAGCGACACGTTCACGTCGGCGCTGTGGGTGCTCGACACCCTGTTCGAGATGGCGCGCACCGGCGTCTCCGGGGTCAACATCCACACCGTCCCCAACACGATCAACGAGGTGGTCGGACCCGCATCGGCCAATGGCGGAGGGGCGATGCGCGTGCATCCCGAGTTCTACGGGATGGTCATGTTCGCCCAGGCCGCCCCCGCCGGGTCCCACCTGCTGCGGCTGTCCGGCAGCTCCCCGTCCGGCGTGAAGGTGTGGGCGACCCGGGCCGGTGACGGCAGCACGCACGTCGTCGTGATCAACAAGCGGCTCGGCGGCGCCGCCATGGTCCAGGTGAAGATCCCCGGCGCCCACGGTGCGGCTTCGGTCGAGCAGCTGCAGGCTTCCGGCGTCCATGCCACCTCCGGCGTGACACTCGGCGGCCAGACATTCGGCGCAGCGACCTCGACGGGCCTGCTCGGCGGAAAGCCCGCCGGCCTGACCGTGTCGCCCGCCGGCGACACGTACCCGGTGCGGGTCCCGGCCGCGAGCGCCACCATGCTCTCGCTGCCCGCCGGCTGATCGACTGACCTCATGGGTACCGGGCCCTTTCCGCTCGAGGACTACCTGGACCGCATCGGGCTGGGCGAACGCCCGGCCCCTCCGAGCCTGGCCGAGGTCCACCGCGCCCACGTGGTCGCGATCCCGTTCGAGAACCTGGATCCCCACCGCGGCGTCCCAGTCTCCCTCCAGCCGGCGGCACTGGCGCGCAAGCTCGTGCACGAGCGCCGCGGCGGGTACTGCTTTGAGCACAATTCGCTGCTGGCCGCGGGGCTCGAGGCGCTCGGCGCGCGGGTCGAGCTGATGCTCGCGCGGGTGCGTCTCGGCCGTCCGCCGGGGCGGACGAGCCCCCGCACGCATCTCGTGCTGCGGGTGCACGCCGGCGGTGAGGTCTGGCTCGCCGACGCCGGGTTTGGCAACGGCACCCTGCTCGAGCCGATCCCGTTTGGCCCCGGCGGTGTCCACGACCAGTCGGGATGGCGCTTCCGGATCGTCGCCGACGGCCGCGAGCACGTCCTCCAGGCCGCGCGCGAGGGCGGCTGGGACGACCTCTACGGCTTCGTCCCGGAACCGGTCCCGCCCGTCGATCTGGAGACCAGCAACTGGTTCACCGCCACCCATCCGCGCTCGCCCTTCGTCACCGGTCTGATCGCGGCCGCTCACCGAGCCGATGGGAGCCGGGTCACGATGAGCGACTGGGACGGCCTATCGCTGACCGAGGAGACGCCGACCGACCGGACGGTCATCGCCATCGAGCGCACCGACGTACCCCGGCTGCTCGATGCCCAATTCGGCCTCCCGGGATTCGCTTTGGCCGACAGCGGGCGCATCGTTCGCCCAGGTTGATGTAACCAGTAGCTATTCTTTACGTAAACGTGAAGTAGCGGAGCCGCGTGGGACCGGCGGCGACATGCCGGTGCTCCGAACTCGGCTGGACCAGAGGACAGTTTCACAAAATCTGACCTTTACGTAAGCTAGTGTTTCGCTAGCCTGAGAGGACGCTTTGAGCACGAACGGCGCAGAACAGAACGGGGGAGATCGGGTCCCGCCCACCACGCCGCCCCCCTCGGCACCCCCGTCCACCGCGGCCGCAGCCGCTCCGCCGGCGAGTCAGGCCACCGACCAGCGCCTGGACCACCACGGCAACCCGATCCCTGACCACTACAAGTGGATCGCGCTGTCCAACACGACGCTCGGCGTCCTGATCGCGACGATCAACGCGTCCATCCTGCTGATCTCGCTGCCCAGCATCTTCAAGGGCATCAACATCAACCCGCTGCTGCCGAGCAACACCAACTACCTGCTCTGGCTCATCCTCGGCTTCCTCGTCGTCACCGCCGTCCTGGTCGTCAGCCTCGGACGTCTCGGCGACATCTACGGCCGGGCCCGCACCTACAACCTCGGCTTCGCCGTCTTCACGTTCTTCAGCATTCTGCTGTCGGTCACATGGATGAAGGGCAGCTCCGGGGCGTTGTGGCTGATCATCATGCGGGCCCTGCAGGGGGTCGGCGGCGCGATGCTGTTCGCCAATTCGAGCGCGATCATCACCGACGCGTTCCCGTCCAACCAGCGCGGGCTGGCGCTGGGCATCAACGGTGTGGCGGCGGTCGCCGGATCTTCGATCGGCCTCGTCCTCGGCGGCGTCCTCGCGCCGGTGGCGTGGCGGGCCGTGTTCCTCGTGTCGGTCCCGTTCGGCGTCTTCGGGACCATCTGGGGCTTTGCCAAGCTGCGCGACCTCTCCGAGCGCAAGCCGGCCAAGATCGACTGGTGGGGCAACCTCACGTTCGCGGTTGGGCTGGTCGCGGTGATGATCGGAATCACGTACGGCATCCAGCCCTACGGTCAGCACACGATGGGCTGGACGAGCCCCACGGTCATCGCCGAGATCGGCGGCGGCCTGGTCATGCTCCTCATCTTCTGCTTCATCGAGACCCGCGTCGAGCAGCCGATGTTCCACCTGGACCTGTTCAAGGTCCGTGCGTTCTCCGCCGGCAACCTCGCCTCGCTGCTGTCCGGCATCGGCCGCGGCGGCCTGCAGTTCGTCCTGATCATCTGGCTGCAGGGCATCTACCTGCCGCGTCACGGCTACGGCTTCGCCGACACACCGCTGTGGGCGGGGATCTACCTTCTGCCGCTCGTGGCCGGGATGCTGTTCGCGGGGCCGATTGCCGGCGCGCTGTCGGATCGCATCGGGCCGCGCCCGTTCGCCGCCAGCGGTATGGCCATTGCCGCGGTCTCCTTCCTGCTGCTGGCGCTCCTTCCGGTCAACTTCTCCTATCCGGTGTTCGCCCTGGTGATCATCCTCAACGGCATCGGAATGGGCATCTTCTTCTCGCCCAACCGGGCCAGCATCATGAACAGCCTGCCTGCCAACCAGCGCGGCGCCGGCGGTGGCATGGCCGCAACGTTCATGAACTCGGCGATGGTGCTGTCGATCGGCATCTTCTTCAGCCTGATGATCGTCGGCCTGTCCGGTGGCCTGCACACGTCGCTCTACAACGGCCTGACCGCCCACGGCGTGTCTCACGCGGTGGCGGCCAAGGCGGCCAATCTCCCGCCGGTGGCGACCCTGTTCGCCGCCTTCCTCGGCTACAACCCCATCCAGACGCTGCTCGGTCCCGGGATCCACGCCGTCTCCGCCCACCAGCAGCACATCCTGCTGGGGCACACGTTCTTCCCGTCGGTCATCTCCGGGCCGTTCTCCAGCGCGCTGTCGTCGGCGTTCACATTCGGTTTGATCGCCTGCGTCGTCGCCGGACTCGCCTCGCTGGTCCCCGCGAAGGGCCAGCCGTTCATCGGCCGGCGCCGGCAGGAGTCCGCTCCGGCGGGGCAGGCCGAGGATGACCTGATGGCGGTCCCGGCGGGTGCCACGCTCGAGTACGCGGGCGCCGACGTCGGCGACGAGGGCAAGAGCGGCTAGTGCGCCGTTCTCGAAATCCCTTTGCGCTCTGACGGCGTCTGGACGCGGCTGAACCGCGTCGGTCGGCATCCGTGTACGCCCGGTACTGGGAA
>DASZMK010000205.1:0-26232 GCA_035551855.1 Solirubrobacteraceae bacterium | reverse complement strand
CGCCAGATTTGGCGCGTCATGCAGGGGTTCTCGCCGCGAGTCGCCGTCCACCCCCCGCCAGCCCCCGGCCGGGCCTTACTCGACCTTGGCCACCGGGATCTTCGGCGACGTCCACGGCACGCGCAGGCGCCGCTCGATCTCGTCGCCCAGGTCGGAGATCGCCACGCGCTCCTGGGCGAGGCTGTCGCGGTCGCGCAGGGTGACCGTGTCGTCCTCGAGGGACTGGTGGTCGATCGTCACCGCCCACGGGGTTCCGATCTCGTCCTGGCGGCGGTAGCGGCGGCCGATCGCGCCGCCGGCGTCGTATTCGGCCTGCACGCGCTCGCGCAGCCCGCGGTACACGCGCTCGGCGAGCTCCGGCTGGCCGTCCTTGCGCACCAGGGGCAGCACCGCGACCTTGACCGGCGCCAGCTGTGGGTGGAGGCGCAGCACGGTCCGCATCTCCCCCTCGATCTCGTCCTCGTCGTAGGCGTCGACCAGGAACGCCAGCGTGGCCCGGTCGGCGCCGGCCGCGGGTTCGATGACGTGCGGGATGTAGCGCTCCCCCGTCGCCGTATCGACGTACTCGAGCTTCTGCCCGGAGTACTCGGCGTGGCGCGAGAGGTCGAAGTCCCCGCGGTTGGCGATCCCCTCCAGCTCCTGCCAGCCGATGGGGAACAGGTACTCGACGTCGCTGGTGGCGCTCGAGTAATGGGAGAGCTCGTCGGAGTCATGAGGGCGCAGGCGCAGGTGGTCGGCCCGGATGCCCAGGCGCAGGTACCAGTCGTGACGCTCGTTGAGCCAGTGCTCGAACCACCGCTGGGCCTGGTCCGGCGGGACGAAGAACTCCATCTCCATCTGCTCGAACTCGCGGGTGCGGAAGATGAAGTTGCCGGGCGTGATCTCGTTGCGGAAGCTCTTGCCGATCTGCGCGATGCCGAACGGCGGCTTCTTGCGGCCGAACTGCAGGTAGTTGCGGAAGTTGAGGAAGATGCCCTGCGCGGTCTCCGGGCGCAGGTACACCGTGGAGCCCTCCTCCTTGACCGCGCCGACCGTCGTCTCGAACATCAGGTTGAAGTCACGGGCCTCGGTCAGGTCGCAGTCCGGCGTCTCGCCGGGATGCTTGGAGGGCTTGCGCCCACAGGCGGCCATCTCCAGCTGGTCGGCGCGGAAGCGCAGCTTGCACGTGCGGCAGTCGATCAGCGGGTCGGTGAAGCCGTCCAGATGTCCGCTGGCCTCCCACGTCCGCGGGTGCTGGATGATCGCCGAATCGAGCGCCAGCACGTCGTCGCGCTCCTGGAGCATCGCCCGCCACCACTGGGCCTTGACGTTGTTCTTGAGCAGCACGCCGTAGTGGCCGTAGTCGTAGCTCGAGCCGATTCCGCCGTAGATCTCGCTGCTCTGGAAGACGAATCCGCGCCGCTTGGAGAGCGAGACGATCTTGTCCATGGTGACTGCGTCGGTGTTCGGCATCTCCGTGGGTATCCAGGTTGTGGGCGGGGGCGTGATGCTAGCCGCGGTCGCCCTGGCCGAGACTTTGGCACTCTCAGGGTGCGAGTGCCAAGCGCCTTGGCTATATTCTGTGAAGTCATGCCGATCTACGAATATCGCTGTGAGAACGGCCACCGCTTCGAGGTCATGCAGCGCATGAGCGACCCTCCGGTGACCCAGTGCGAGGTCGACGGTGCCCCCGTCGAGCGGGTCTTTCACCCGGTGGCGGTGCATTTCAAGGGCTCCGGCTTCTACAACACCGATTACGGGACGCGCAAGAGCTCGCGGGAGAAGGAAGCCGCCAAGAGCGAGGGCAAGAGCGAGGGCAAGAGCGACAGCTCAGGCGACTCGAAGACCAGCTCGGACTCCGGGTCCTCCAACTCCGGCTCAGGAACCAAGAAGGCCGAGACCAAGGCCTCGGCCGGCGACTGACGCACGTCGGCAGCCGCAGCCGGTGGTCCTGACCGCCTGAGCGGACGGCGGGCCGCCCGCGGCAGCAACGGGCCAGGGTACGGCCGGCGCGTGACCGGCGCCGGCAGCGGGCAGGGGGCAGCGGGGCAGCGGAAGCAGCGGAGGCAGCGGGGCAGCGGGCAGCCGACGATCTCTCCCCGCGGTCCCGGCGGGAGAGACGTGCACCACGCGCCAAATCACGGACCCACCGGCGGATTTGGCGCGTTCTGGGGGCTGTGCGTGCGGCTGGTGACAAACCTCCGGGCGCGAGCGAGATTTGTCGCACCAGGACGCTGAAATCAGGTGCAATGGTCCCCCGGGCGGGCCGGTAGGCACCCACCGGCCGCCCGGGGGGCCGGAACGCGGCCGCACCCGGGAGCCGGGACGCGGGGGCCGGAACGCGGCCACACGCGGAAGCCGGGACGCGGGAGCCGGAACGCGGCCGCACCCGGGAGCCGGAACACGGCCGCAGCCCGCTGACCCCTCACACGGTCACGGTGACCGGCGCCGACGCGGCCGCCACCGTGGCGGCATCGGCGGCGCTGCGGGCCACGACCTCGTATCGCCCCCGCGCCCGCCGGCCGAGCGACAGCCGGGCGCTGAACGTGCCGCGGTGAACCGCGACGCGGCGCGACAGGGCGAGATGCCGGTGGGGCCCGGAGAGCTTGTAGACATCGAGGGTGACGCTGCGCTTGGAGGGGGCGATGGTGCCGGCCAGCCGCAACGGCGCGGTGGAGGCGAGGGTCAGCGTGATCACGGGTGCCACGTCGACCTCGACGAGGTCGGAGACCGCCGCCGGCGCGGCAGGATGCAGCGCGCGCACGAGCGCGGTCGTCGCCGGCGCGAGCGTCGCGCTCCAGGTGCCGTCCGGGGCGGTCGTCACCGTCGCAAACGTCGTCGTCCGGCCGATGCCGGCGACCGTCTGGACCGCGAGCGCCGCGGCCGGGATCGGTGAGCCGTCGAGATTGGAGAGCTTTCCGCCGAGCAGGACCGGCATACCCGGCGCGACCCTGACGTGCGAGGCGGCGAGCGTCAGCTGCGCGGGCGCGCCGGCGAGCTCGTCGACCCGGGTGCGGATCGTCGGGAGCCGGGCGAAGAGAGCGTTGCCGGGACACTCGGTGCTGTCGCCCTGGCGGTGCCCGGCGACCCGGGGCAGCAGCACCCGCTGTCCCGGGCGAAACGGCGTGTAGAACGCGGCCGCGGGATCGACCTCGACCGTGACGTCACCGCGCGCGGGGACGCCGTGCAGCGCCAGCTTCCAGGCCAGCAGCCGCTCGAGCGACGAGATCGCCGCCGGTGTCGGCAGCCGCGCGCTGAACGTGCCGAGCATGCAGACGCCGGTCGAGACCGTGTTGTAGCCACCCGCCTGCGCCCCGATGACCGGCTCGTCGATACCCCCGGCGCGGGCCTCCCAGATGCGGCCGAAGGCGTCGATGACGAAGTTGTAGCCGATGTCATGCCAGCCGTTGGTGAAGCGGTGAAAGAGGTAGATGGCGAGGATCATGGCCGGCACCTCGCCGGCGGAGTAGCCGTTGGGCCCGTCGCTGTGGTGCACGAACGCCAGGCGGACGGCGCCGTAGTACGGGCCGGCGCTCGGCCCGTGCCGGCGTCCCGCCCAGGCCGACCGGGCGATGATCGGCGGCTGGCCGGGCCCGGCGGGCAGAACCGGCTGAGCCAAGGTGAACGCCGCGGCACGCGCCGACGCCGCGCCATCCAGGCGCGAGGCGACGGCGGCCAAATCCACGAACTGGACCCGCACCCCCCGCACCGGCACGGAGGACCGCAGCTGCACCTCGTCGGCCGGACCGAACCAGAGGGGCTCGCCGGAGTGAGCCGAGGCGGGGCCCGCTCCGTCCGGACCGTGCCCGCGCACCGAGGCGAGCCCCCATGGGCTCCAGCGCCCGCCGAGCGCCCGGCCGCGCAGCTCGATCCGCACCCTCGCCGGGTCGGCCCACTGGACGCCGGCCGCCACGAAGCGCCGCCCGGCGGCAACCACGGGCGACACCCCGTCGACCATTGCCAGGCGCCGGCTGAACACGGTTGGATCCGTGCGCGCCAGCGCACCGGCCGGACCGGCCAGCAGCCCGGCGCCGGCGGCGACCGCCGCGCCCCCCAGCACGTGCCGCCGGGTGAACGTCCGGCGGCGGCCCGTCATCGCGCCCGGCGGCGCAGGCGCCGGGGGCGCGCGCGTCGCCGGTCGATCAGCACGCTGATGCCGCATGCCGCCAGCACGAGCACGGCGATCAGCCCCACCGTCGCCACGCCGGACAGGACGATGACGAGCACCGAGGCGACGATGATCGCAATGAGGATGTCGAAGACGAGCCGGTTGACGTTCACAGCGGAAGCCTCCGGAACAGCGACCGAGGCAGATGCCGCAGCACCGCAAAGACGTAGCGCAGACGGCCGGGGACCCAGACGGTGTGGGCGCGTCCGGTGAGAGCCTGGACCGTAGCATCGGCCACCTCGTCCGGCGTCGATGACATCGGCGCGGGATCCAGTCCGGCCGTCATCCGGGTCGTGACGAACCCGGGACGGACCACGAGCACCCGGACGCCGCTGCCGGCAGCGGCGTCGGCCAGCCCCTGCGCGAGGCCGTCGATGCCCGCCTTGGCGGCGCCGTAGATGGCGTTGCTCGCCCGGACCCGCTCCCCCGCCACCGAGGACAGGACGACGAGCGTCCCCCGGTCCTGGTCGCGCAGCCGGCGCAGAGCGTGGAGCAGCAGCGATCCGGCGCCGAGGAAGTTGACGCGCATCACGTCCACGGCCTCGGCGGGGTCGGCGTCGAGCCCGGCCTGTGCCCCCAGCTGACCCACGGCGACGACCACGACGTCCGCGCCGCCGAGCGTGGCGAACGCATTGCCCACCGCCGCCTCGTGGCCGGCAAACTCGTCGGCGTCGGCCACCTCGATCGCGGCGGTGCTCACACGGGCGCGCTCCAGCTCGCGAGCGGCCGCCTCGAGCCGCCCCCGGTCGCGCCCCAGCAGGCACACGCTGACCGGGCCGTCGGACCGCAGCCGCCGGACGATCGCCAGGCCGATCTCCGAGCTGCCGCCGATGAGCAGCACGCGGGTCGCCGCCGCCGCGGGGGAAGCCACCGGCGTCTCCGCGGCCGTCATGACGCAGCCACCAGCCCCGTCCGCACCGCCAGGTCCGAGCGCCACCGCCCATCCGGGTCGATCCGGTCGCGCACGGCCCGCCACTCATCCAGGCGCGGATACATCGCCGCGAGCGTGTTGGCCCGCAGACGGCCGTCCTTGGCGAGGTAGACGCGGCCGCCGGCGCCGGCGACGATCTCGTCGAAGCGGTCGAGCAGCGCCATCAGGCCGGGCGCCGCGCGCGGCAGGTCCAGCGCCAGCGTCCACCCCTGAAGTGGGAACGACAGCGGGAAGGCGTTGGCCGGACCGAAGTCCTTGAGGACCGCGAGATAACAGGGCACCGCCGACCGGCGCAGCTGGACGAGCACCTGCTCGAGCGCCACCTCCTGGCCGCGGGGCACAACCAGCTGGTACTGGACGAATCCGGCCGGCCCGTACAGACGTGGCCACTCGTCGAGGGCATCGAGCGGAAACATGTGCGCGCCGAACGGCTCGAGCTCCCCGGCCGCCTGGCGGGGCATGCTGCGAAAGCGAAACTCGTTGTAGGCGCGCACGAGCTCCGGGCGCAGCACGCCGCCCGGCCAGCGCGGCGGGATCCGCAGCCGGCCGGCGACGGTCGTGCGGGCGCCCGGATGACCGGCGGCAGCCTCAGCGGGTGCCTGGTCGGCGCGGGTAACCACACCCCGGGCGAGACCCGGCCCCAGCAGATCCAGCCAGGCCACGCGGTGGGGCCCGCCGGGGGCGTCGAGCGCGGCCAGCGCGGCGTCGAGGTCCTCCGCGCGGTCGGTGTCGACGGCCAGCAGAGGGCTGGGGAGCCGGCGGAGCCTGATCGCCGCCCACACCGTTACGCCGGTCAGGCCCATGCCGCCGATCGTCGCTCCCAGAAGCTCAGGATCGTGCTCCGGGGTCAGCTCGAGCAGCTCCCCGGATGCGGTCAGCAGCCCCAGCGCGAGCACGTGCGCGCCGAACGTGCCGGACGTCCCGTGGTTCTTGCCGTGGATGTCGGAGGCGATCGCGCCGCCGACGCTGACGTGCTGGGTGCCCGGGACGACCGGCAGGACCCACCCGGCCGGTTCCAGCACGTCGAGCAGACGACCGAGCGTGACGCCCGCCTGGGCGCGGACGACCCCCGCCTCGGCGTCCAGCTCGAAGTCGTCGAGTCTCGTTGTCTGCAGCACCTGCCCGCCGGTCAGCTGGGCAGCGTCGCCGTAGCTCCGACCCATCCCGCGGGCGATCAACGGCGGGCCGGGCTGGACCACGGCGGCGCGGAGGGCGTCGGCGCCGGCGGCGCGGACGACCCCGGAGGCCACGCGCGGACCTCCACCCCACCCGCAGAGGGCCGCCTCGACGCCGCTCGGGCCCGCGGCGGTCACAGCCGGGGTGCGGGCTGCGGGCGGCTCAGCCAGCCGCATTGACGCCCAGCGCGAACAGCACCAGCCAGGCCACCCCACCGGCGGCAAGAACTCGATCCGACATCAGGACCTCCTCGGGCGCCTCCCCCCGGCCGGCGCGCACGACCCCGCCGTAGCGCAGCAGGCAGACGGCGAAGGGAATGATGGTCAGCGGCCGCCAGGGGATCCCATTGACCGTCGGCAGGGCAAAGGCCCAGACGCAGTAGGCGAAGAGGGCGCCGGCGCCGCTCAGGCTCAGCAGGAGCCGCAACCGGCGCGGGCTGTAATGCCGCATGACGGCGCGAGCCCGGTGCCCGCGGGTCGTGGTGCGAATCGACTCGGCCAGCCGCTTGCCGACGGCGACGAAGATCGCGGCGAACGTGATGACCAGCACAAACCAGCGCGACAGGCCGACGGGCGCGGCCACGCCGCCGGCCACCGCGCGCAGGACGAAGCCGCCGGCGAGCGCCACCAGATCGAGCACCGGCAGGCGGCGCCAGACCCAGGTGTAGCTGACGGTCAACGCCACGTAGCCCAGGGCGACCAGCGCCAGCAGGGGCCTGACTCCGGCCGCCAGGATCAGGCCGGCGAGCATGAGGACGATGCCGAAGATGACGGCCTGGCGGGGCGCGACCTCACCGGCCGCGACCGGGCGGGAGCGCTTGCGGGGATGCCGCTGGTCCTCGTGGCGGTCGCGGACGTCGTTGAGCGCGTAGATGCTGGCCGAGATCAGGCAGAAGGCGAACGCGGCCAGCACGACCCGCACGGGCACGTCATCGTGACCGAGCGCTCCCGCCGCGCCGGGCGCGGCGATGACCAGGGCGTTCTTGACCCACTGGCGGGGCCGGGCGAGCGCCAGCAGCGCGCGCGGACGGCTGCGCCGGGGCCGAATCGGCGTGATCACGGCCGCGCTCCCAGGGGGTGGTGGTCCTGTGGCCGCGGACGGCATGGGGTCAGGCGCGTGCCTCACGGACACGGAGCCTCCGTGGACGGGCCGCATTGTGGGCAAAGTATGAAGGACGTCTCAATCGCACCTGACGGGCTGATGAGTAAGTTCTCAGTCAGTTTTTACTCTCGATCACCGTGGGAATGACAGGATTTTCCAAAGTGTCCGTCGAGACCAATGCCCCACCGCGGCCATTTTCAGCTCCGCGCGACCCGGCGGGCCGCGGTTCAACCCCAGGTCGCCCGCGACGCCGCCGGGCGCGCCGCGTCGTCGCGATGGCCGCTGCGCTGGCGCTGCTCCCGGCATTCATCTCTTACGTCGGGATGGCCACGACTCCTTCCAATAGCAGCCTCGGCGTCAATACGGTGGAGTGGTTGCGCAGCAACGGCCTGGTGGGGCTCGTCAACCGGGTCGAGTCGATCTACTACTCGCTGAACGCCCCGTCCACCGGGGGCCCGGCGCTGCGGGCGCTGCCCAAGCAGGCGGCCGTGGCGGTGGCCCAGGCGCGGGCGCGGGCCAGGATCCGCGCCAACCACCCGCACCGGATCCAGCCGGCCATCCACCCGGCCCTCCCCGGCGAGGGCGTGTGGCATGCGACGTTCGCCGGCGGCGGGTCCCAGCCGCCGGTCATGATCACCAGCTTCCGACCCAATCCGCTGTACCCGCAGCTCATCGCGGGCGTGGCCTGGATCAACGCGTCCCGGACCAGCACATGGCTGTATCCCGGGGCCCAGGAGCCGGGCGTGGCCATGCGCTCGCGGGGGCCGGAGGAAGTGCCGATGCACCTCCGGCCCAAGCTGGTGGCCACGTTCAACAGCGCGTTCAAGCTCAGCGACTCCGGCGGCGGCTTCGCCAGCGGCGGGCACACCTACGCGCCACTCAAGGACGGGATGGCGACGATCGTGCGCTACCGCGACGGGCGCATGACCATCGCCGCCTGGACGGGGGGAGCGGTCGCGCCGGCGGATGTCATCTACGCCCGGCAGAACCTCCCATTGATCGTCAACCACGGGCGGCTGAACCCCAACCTGTCCAGCGGCCCCGAGTGGGGCGCGACGCTGGGCAACGCGATCCAGGTGTGGCGGTCCGGCCTGGGCATCGACCGCCGCGGCAACCTCCTCTATGCTGCCGCCAATTATCAGACCGTCGCGTCGCTGGCCGAGATCCTCAAGCGCGCCGGCGCGGTGCGCGCGATGGAAATGGACATCAACTCCTACTGGCCGAGCTTCATCACCTATCGATACCCGGGCGCCAAGCATCCGGCAAACCTGCTGTCGAGCATGACGCGCTCGCCGCTGCGCTACCTGACGCCAGACGACCGGGACTTCTTCGCCGTCTACGTCAAGTGAGGCTCGCGGCCGCGGTGGTCGCGGCCGTGCTGGTGGTGGGGATCGCGGCTATCCGTGCCGAAACGGCGAACCGGGCGGCGCGGGGCGCGGCCGGGGGGACGGCGGCAACGAGCGGCGCGCCGGCCGCTACACCTGAGACCGGCTCGAGCCCGGCGGCGACGCCCGCGCCGGTCAGCCCGCACGGCCCGCCGTACGCCGTCGGTGAGCGCGTCATCACGTTCGTTGACCGAGGCCGGACGGTCAAGTTCCCGGGCCGGCCCCCGCAGCCGCGGACGCTGGTGACTGTCGTCCGGTACCCCATCGCGGGGCCGGCGTCGCGCCTCGACGTCCACAACGCGCCCCTCGACAGGGCCGACGGCCCGTATCCGCTGATCGTGTTCGGACACGGCTTCGAGGTGACGCCCGCCGCTTACTACCGCCTGCTCAGAGCCTGGGCGCAGGCCGGCTACGTCGTCGCCGCGCCCGTCTTCCCGCTGGAGAACGCCCACGCACCGGGCGGTCCCAACGAAGCGGATCTGATCAACGAGCCCGCCGATATGAGCGATGTGATCTCCGGCATGCTGACGATGAGCGCCACCAGGAACGGCGTGCTGCCCGGCGCGGTCGATTCCCGGGAGATCGCGGTCAGCGGCCAATCCGACGGCGGTGAGGCCGCCCTGGCCGTCGCCTATGACCGCCAGTTCCTCGATCCCCGCGTCCGCGCCGCGGTCATCCTGTCCGGGGCTCGGATCCCGGGGGCGAAGGCGCTGTGGTTCCCGACGGGCGCGCCGCCGCTGCTGGCGACCCAGGGCACGGCCGACATCGTCAACCTCCCCAAGTACACGTACGCCTTCTTCGGGCTCGCCCGGTCCCCCAAGTACCTCCTCCGGCTGCTCGGCGCGCCGCACCTGCCTCCGTACACCGGCCAGCAGCCCCAGTTGGGAATCGTCGAACGCGTCTCGACCGACTTCCTCAACCGGTACCTCAAGGAGGATGCGCCGGCGGCCGACCGGATGAAGTACGACGGCGACTGGACCGGCACCGCCCGGTTGACGGCCAACCCGTGACCGGCCGGGCGCGGCGGTCAGTGAACGACCGCGGTGCCGTGGACGGAGAACCCACCCGGCACCGGTGAGGCGCTGACGCTCTCGATCGCGATGTGCGGATCGCTGAACAGGGTCAGGGTGGGGAAGAAGGGGATGCCCGGAGCGACGACCAGCTTCCCGTCCTGAGTGCTGACGGTGGCGTCGACGGTGCCGGTGAAACCGAAGACCGATGCGGTCCCGCGGAGCGTGAGCGACCCACCGCCGGAGGCGACCGGGGTGACGGAGGTGAGGATCGGCACCGCCGAACGCAGGTCGGCTTCGTTCACGGTCGCGCTCGCGTTCAGCTGGTTGCCGCTCTTGACGAGGCGGGCGTCGTGGAGCGTGAGCAGCCCGTCGGAGAACTCCTGGGCCGAGGCGTCGAGCCTGCCGACGTCGCTGACCTGATTGAGCCTCGACGGCAGGGCGGTCGGCGTCGAGCGGTAGCGGCCCAGCCGGATGACCACCTTGTCGACGTGATGCCAGAGCAGCTCGATCGCCGGAAACGCGTCGACCTGGACGCGGAGCACCTGCCCGGAGCGTGAGAGCTGGTCGCGCACGCGCTGGGCGGCGATCCCGGGGAGCAGGAGCTGGGCCACGACGAGCACGACCACGAGCAGGGCCACCAGGCCCAGGGCGATCAGCCGGCGCACGTTCGCGGTGGAGTGCCGGTCACGCCAGCAGCGCGCGAGCGGCGAGAACCGCTTGATCCACCAGCGGGCGCATGTCGAGCGCCGGCTCGGCCAGGCGGCGGATGGTGACGCCGTCGGCGAGCGCCAACAGGAAGCTCGCCACGTCATCAGGTGCCGCCCGCAGCTCGAACAGCCCGGCTTCGCGTCCCGCCCGCAGCGCCTCGGCCAGCCGGGTGCGCAGCCGGCGAGCCAGCTCAGCCAGCTCGGTGGCGATCTCGGCGTTGCGCTGCCCCAGGGTCAACAGCTCATAGAACGTGACCATCGCGCTCTGGCCCTCGCCGAGGATCTCCTCCAGGTTGCGGACGAGGGCATCGATGAGCTCATCGGCTCCGCCGGCCTCGGCCACGGCCTGATCCAGCGACCGGCCACGAACCTCGGCCTCGCGCCGCACCACCTCCACCAGCAGCCGCTCCTTGCTCCCGAAGTAGTAGTGCAGCAGCCCGCGGGAGACGCCGGCCTCGCGGGCGACGCGATCGAACGTCGACCCGGCAATTCCGTGTTCGGCGACGCTCGCCCGCATCGCATCGACGATGCGGGCCGCCTTGTCGCTCGGCAGGTCGTGTACAAGCGAGCGCTCTGGTGCGGTGGCCGCTTGCATCCATGGCCGATTCTACGCCGCCACCGCGGGCGGGGGCGACGGTGCCGAAACGACGAAGGCGCCCGAGGTGGACGCCTTCATCAGACCACGGCGGTGTCAGACCCTGATCAGGCGGCGGTCACCGGGCTCGCCGGGGGCGGGGCGGGCGTGCCCGCCGGCGGCGTGTACTGGAACTCCTCTTCGGCCCCGAACAGCGCGTCGAGCACCTTGGAGCGCAGCGACTCGGAGGCACCAAGGGCAGCCGCGGCGGCGGCGCCCAGGAGCAGCAGCTTGCGTCCCAGGCGCAGGCCGCCCTTCTTGCCGGAGCCGCGGGGGTGCTTGGGCGCGTCCGACAGAGCCATGGCGACGTCCCGGACGGCCTCCGCGGCCTCGCGAATGTCGTTCTGGAGCTTCTTGTCGTCCAGAATCGCCTTCTGGGGCGCCTTGCTCCTCGTCAGGCGGTCAAATGCGCTCTTGGACGAGTCGATCGCGACCCGGACGTTCTCGCGGAGCGTCGAGTCCTCGATCAGGCGCTGAATGTACGGGTTGGCCTTCGTGATGTTGGCGAGGTCGGCGCTGTTGAAGGGCACCGCCTTGGCCGCCTTGGCGACCTTCTTCTTTGTCGAAGCCATCTATCTCCCTCGCTGCGTGGGGTCTGGTGAAGGGTCAGGATACGCGATACCCCTTTTGCCGCCGAGCACTCAGAGCGGCATCGAGAACCTGATCGATCGTCGAGACGAAGACGAACTTCAGGGTCTTGCGCAGGTGGGCGGGAATCTCGTCGATGTCCTGCGCGTTGAGCTCAGGTGCGATCACGGTGCGGACCCCGTAGACCTGCGCCGCCAGCGCCTTCTCCTTGAGGCCGCCGATCGGCAGCACCAGGCCGGTGAGCGTGACCTCCCCGGTCATCGCCACATCCGAGCGGACCGGTCGGCCGGACAGCAGCGAGACGAGCGCGGTGGCGATCGTCACACCCGCGCTCGGCCCGTCCTTGGGGGTGGCGCCGGCGGGAACGTGGATGTGCACATCGTGGGTGGCGAACCAGTCGGTCGGCAGGCTCTCGCCGAACAGCTCGGCGGAGTTGGCACGAATGTAGGAGAGACCCGTCTGCGCCGATTCGCGCATCACGTCCCCCAGCTGCCCCGTGATCGTCAGACGACCGGTTCCGGGCATGGCGGTCGCCTCGACGAACAGCACGTCGCCACCCACCGGCGTCCAGGCCAGGCCGGTCGCCACCCCGGGACGCGAGGTGCGCCGCCGGGTCTCAGCATGGAACCGGGGCTTGCCGAGGAGCTCGCGCACCCGCGGCTCGGTGACGGCGACCTTCCGGGTGACCGTGCCCTCGGCGACCTGTCGCGCCACCTTGCGCGCGACCGAGCCGATCTCGCGCTCCAGCTGCCGGACCCCGGCCTCCCGCGTGTAGTCGGCGATGATCACGCGCACCGCCGGATCGGTGAACGCGATGCGCGACGGCGTCAGGCCGTTGCGCTCGATCTGGCGCGGCACGAGGTAGCGCTTGGCGATCTGCAGCTTCTCGTCCGCGGTGTAGCCGGCGAGCTGGATGACCTCCATGCGATCGCGCAGCGGTCCCGGGATCGTCTCCAGCGTGTTCGCCGTCGTGATGAACAGCACGTGGGAGAGATCGAACGGGAGGTCGAGATAGTGGTCGCGGAAGGTGTGGTTCTGCTCCGGGTCGAGCACCTCGAGCATCGCGCTGGCCGGATCGCCACGGAAGTCGGCGCCCATCTTGTCGATCTCGTCGATCATCAGCACCGGATTGTTGGCGCCGGCGTCGCGCAGGGCGCGGATGATGACCCCGGGCATCGCGCCGATGTACGTGCGCCGGTGGCCGCGGATCTCGGCCTCGTCGCGGACGCCGCCGACGCTGATGCGCTCGAACGTCCGGCCCAGGGCGCGGGACACCGACCGTCCGAGGGACGTCTTGCCGACGCCGGGCGGACCGACGAAGGTGAGGATCGACCCGGCGGGCGGCCGGTTGGCGTCGCGCATCAGCGAGCGGACGGCGAGGAACTCGAGGATCCGGTCCTTGACCTGCTCGATGTCGTAGTGATCCTCGTCGAGCACCTGCCGGGCGTGACCGAGGTCGAGGTTGTCCTCCGTCGAGTTGTCCCAGGGCAGGGACGCGATCCACTCCAGATAGCTGCGCACGACGCCGTACTCGGCCATCGCCGGCTGCAGGCGCTCCAGCCGGGTGAGCTCGCGCTCCACCTGCTTGGAGACCTCGTCCGGGAGCCTGAGGGCCTCCAGCTGCTCGCGCAGCTCGTTGGCCTCGGCCTGGACCTCGTCGCCCTCGCCGAGCTCCTCCTGGATCGCCTTCATCTGCTGGCGCAGGAAGTACTCCCGCTGTCCCTTCTGCAGCTCGGACTGGACCTGCGAGGTGATCTTGGTGTCCAGGGCGACGAGCTCGAGCTCGCGGGCCAGGATCTCCGACAGCGCGCGCAGCCGCTTGGTGACGTCGCGCTCCTCGAGCAGCTTCTGCTTCTCCGCCGTCGGCAGGCGCATGGCACCGGCGATCAGGTGCGTGAGCATCACCGGGTCCTCGACGTTGGCCACCATCACCTGGAGCTCCTCCGGCAGGTACGGGACCTGCCCGACGATGCTGGAGAAGGTGCGCTGGACGTTGCGGGCCAGCGCGACCAGCTCCGGGCTCTCGTGGAGGATGTCCGGCGCCTCGGAGACCTCCGCCACCAGGTACGGCTCGGTCTGCACCCAGCTGTCGACCCGGACCCGCTGCGCGCCCTGGATCAGGATCCGCAGCGTTCCGTCCGGGAGTCGCACCATGCGCGCGATCGAGCCGAGTACGCCGACGTCGTAGAGATCGCTGGGACCCGGCTGCTCGACCTCCGGGTCACGCCCGGTGATCAGGACGATGGAGCGGTCGCCCTGCAGGACGTCGTTGACGAGGTCGATGCTGCGCTTCTGACCGACGTTGAGCGGGATCACCAGCTCCGGGAACGTGACCGCGTCCCGCAGGGGCAGGACGCCGATCCGCGCCGGCAGGCGACGCGCCCCGTTCTCCTGGATCTCTGAGGCGTCGACCGGACTACCGACGTCGATGACCGTCATGGCAGCTCGCCGCTCTCGATCGGAACCGCGTGCCGGCGATCAGGACGGCCGATGAGCGGCAGCTCGACACGGAGCATCCCGTCCTCGTAGCGCGCCTTGACCTGGTCGGCCTGCACGTCCGCGCCGAGCTCGATCATCCTGCGAAACGAACCCCGTTCGATCTCGATCTGCTGATACACCTCGCCGGCCGGCGCGTTCGGCTCGCGCTTGCCGGCGAGCAGCAGCTTCCGTCCCTCGATCTGGAGGGCGATGTCGTTGACGTCCATCCCCGCCAGCTCGGCGGTGACGATCGCCCGTGGCGGATCGGAGGCATAGGCGACGTCGACGGCCGGCCATTGACCGGTATGCCGACGCGACAGACCGGCGCGTTCGAAGACCCCGCCGAACAGCTCATCCATCTCCCGCCGCATGCGGTCGAAGTTGGCAAACAGGTCGCGTTCGGACATGCAGATAAGCGTATCTCCGCTCCGGGGGGCGGGCACACACTTTCCGCCGCGGTGACCCCGACCTACACCGAGTAGACCGCGCTGTCGCAGGCCAGCTCGACCGGACCTCCGTAGGCGGCGGCCGCCTCGGACCGGGTCACCTCCGGATCGAGCTCGTCGGAGTAATGGGTGAGGACGACCCGGCGCGCCCCCGCCAGTCGCCCGTGCTCGCCGGCTTCGCGCGCGGTGAGGTGGCCGCGCACGCCGTCGCGCTCCGGCCGCGGCAGCGTGGCCTCGATCATCAGCATGTCGGTGTCCCGGGCGAACCGGACGAGCGCCTCGTTGGGCCGGCAGTCGGCCCCGAAGGTGAACCGCGTCCCGCAGGTCGACAACTCGACGGCATGCGTGGTCACGTAGTGCGGAACCTCACAGAACCGGATGCCGAACGGCCCCACCTCCAGCTCGTCGATCGCGCCGTACTCGTCGAGCGCGAACGCGCAGTCGACCAGGTCGTCGTTCCCCCAGGAGCTGACGACCCGGCGAAGCACGTCGCCTCCGCCGGCCGGCACGTACAGCTGCGGACGCGCGGGCGCGTCGGTTCCGGGCCAGCCACCCACCGGGACCGGCTGCTGGCGCGGGGCATACCGCAGCGCGTAGCTGAACGGCACGAGGTCGAGGAAGTGGTCGGCGTGCATGTGGGTGATGACGACGGCATCGACGTCGATGTAGTCGCACACCGGCCGAAGCTTGGAGAAGACGCCGTTGCCGCAGTCGAGCAGCAGCTTGAAGTCGTCCTGAGCGACCAGGTATCCACTGCACGCCCCGTCCGCGTCCTGCCAGGACGGTGACTTCCCGAGCACCGTGACCTGCACCTCGTGGTCGCTCCTCTCGATTTCCCGGTGCAAACTCTAATCGTCGGCGCGCGCGTCTACCAGCCCCGCATCCGCCCGGCAGGCGCCGTCACGGACGACCGGCGTCCGCCCGCGGGCAAACGCACCGCGGGGACGTCAGTGGCGGTCGCGGTTGACGTCGCCGTGCCGTGATGCGTCCGTGACCCAGCCCATCAGCACCGCGAGCAGGACGAAGAAGACAAATCCACCGATCAGCGGCCAGAACACACGGAAAACATATCGACGGAGGCGCCGTCTCACAAGCGCACCGGTGCGGCGGACAGGATCACGCGTGCAGGGCGACCTGCTCATTCGGCGAGGGGAACGCCCAGGCGACCTGCTGCCGGCGCTCCTGGCGAAACACGAACCGCAACTGGCTCGGTGGCCTCAGGCCCTCCGGATGAGCCGGCCGGAACGTCCCACACGGCCGCCCCTCAGTGGCGATCGCGCACAGAAGATTCTGGCCGAAGAAGCACGTTTCACAGCTTGCCTTCGCGGCTTTCGCCACACCATTGCCCATACCTGACCGCACCCTGTCCTGACTCGAAGCTCTGACCCAACAATTGCGAGGGGGGCATCAAAGCGGATTCCTGGCCGGCCCACAATGCGCTTTTCCGGAAATCGCAGGGTTTTCCGGTAGCCGGGAAATACCTGCAAACTGCGGGTACTTTCGAAGCCGGCTGCGGTCGCAGCCGCAATTTCCGTAGGTTTGCGGGTAGTGACGGAGGCTGCGCACAACGACGCACCCGGCGCCCCGGACGACACCCTGCTGTTGTCGCTCGCCGACTACGAGCGAGCCGCCCACGACGCGGTCTCCCCTGACGCCCTCGGCTACATCCAGGGCGGCGCCGGCGATGAGATCACCGTCGCCGACAACCTCGCCGCGTGGAACCGGACGGCGCTGCGCCCCCGGATGCTCGTCGGCGCCGGGACCTGCGATCCCGGCGTCACGGTGCTGGGGTCCCGGCGTCCCCATCCCGTGATCGTCGCTCCGACGGCCTTCCAGCGCCTCGCTCATCCAGACGGCGAGATAGGGATCGCCCGGGCGGCGGCCGCCACCGGCACCATCATGTGCGTCTCGACGCTGGCCAGCGCCGGCGCGGCGTCGGTCGCCGAGGCGGTGCCCGGCGGACCGCGCTGGTTTCAGCTCTACGTGTTCACCGACCGCGGCGTCACCCGCGAGCTGGTCGCCAATGCCGTCGAGCACGGGTACGAGGCGGTGGTGGTGACCGCCGACCGGCCGGTGCTCGGCGTGCGCGAGCGCGAGCTGCGCAGCAACGTCCGGGGGGCCGGTGACGACGCGGCGGCACCGGACGCGATCGCCGCCCCCGGCGAGGTGACCGCACCGTCGCCCCAGAGGTCGGACGCGATCGCCACCCCGCCCGGGACGCCGGCCGAGGCGGCGCGGGCCGGTCGCGGCATGCGTCCCGCCGACTACTCGGCCCTGATCGACCCGGACCTGCGCTGGGACGACATCGAGCGCCTCGCGTCAGAGTGCCCGTTGCCGGTGCTGGTCAAGGGCATCCTGACTCCGGAGGACGCCGAGCTGGCGATCGCCCATGGCGCAGCGGGGGTGATCGTGTCCAACCACGGAGGCCGCCAACTGGACACCGTGCTCTCCGGCGCCGACGCGCTGGCGCCGATCGCCGACGCAGTCGCCGGACGTATCGACGTCCTCGTCGACGGCGGCGTCCGGCGTGGCACCGACGTGGTCAAGGCTCTGGCGCTGGGGGCCGACGCCGTGCTCGTCGGCCGTCCACTCACCTATGGGCTGGCCATCGGCGGCGCCCAGGGCGCCCAGCGCGTGCTGGAGATCCTCGTGACCGAGGTGGAGAACGCGCTCGCACTGACCGGTTGTCCCCGGGCAACCGATCTGGACCGGAGTTTTGTCACTCCGGCGCCGTGGGCAGTCCCACCACGGTGAACGTCCTCGTCACCGGAATCACCGGATACATCGGCTCGCTCATGGCCAAGCGCCTGCTGCGCGACGGCCACGACGTGCGCGGATTCGCCCGCCACCCGGAGCTGGTTGCGCTCCCGGTCCGGGTCGTCAAGGGCGACGCCGTCACCGGCGAGGGGCTCGAGGCGGCCCTGGAGGGCATCGACGTCGGGTACTTCCTCATCCACTCCATGGAGCCCGCGGCCGGCGATCCATTCGCGACACGTGAGCGACTCGCGGCTCAGAACTTCGCGCGGGCGGCCGCCGCCGCCGGAGTCAGGCGCATCATCTACCTGGGTGGACTCGTGCCGAACGGCGGACCCCGGTCACCTCACCTCAGCAGCCGGATGGCGGTGGAGCAGGTCCTGTTGAACGCGGTACCGGAGTCCGTGGCGTTCCGTGCCTCGATCGTGATCGGAGCCCGGTCGCGGTCGTTTCGCTTCCTCGTGCGCCTGGTGGAGCGCCTACCCGTCCTCGCGGTTCCGGCGTGGCGTACCAACCGCACCGCACCCATCGACGAACGTGACGTCGTCGAGATCCTGGCCCGGGCCGCCGACAGTGACGCGGTGGCCGGCGAAGTCCTCGACCTGGGCGGGCCGGACGTCGTGTCATACGGCGAGCTGATCGATCGGATCGCCGATCTGATGCTCGTCGACCGGCCGGCTATACGGTTCCGTCGACTGACGGTGACGCCGATCGCCAGCCGGATCGCTGCGGTCATCGCCGGTGAGGAGCATGAGTTGATAGGACCGCTGATGGACAGCCTGGACACAGACCTGCTGCCCCGTGACGATCGCGCCGCGCGCCTGCTCGAGGTCAGGCTTCACTCGCTCAACTCGGCCATCGAGCACGCCCTGGCGCGGTGGGAACGCGACGAGCCGGTGGCAGCGAGGTGAGCCGTCACCCGTGTGCCGGCCCCCACGCTGCGGGCCGGGTCGTTAGTGTGCCACGACCATGAGCACCGTTTCGGCCCAGATCGAGATCAACGCTCCGATTGAGCGCGTATGGGAGACGATCATGGATCCCAAGCGCCTGGGCGACTGGGTGACGATCCACAAATCGGTTTCGAACATCTCTCAGAATCCCCTCCGCCAGGGCTCGACGATGGATCAGTCGATGTGTGTGCGCGGGCTCACGTTTCGGGTGCATTGGACGCTGGTCTCGGTTGACAGTCCGCATCACGCCCAGTGGGAAGGTGCCGGCCCGGCGCGGTCAAACGCGCTGATCCGGTACGAGTTGTCAAGCCACGGCGACGGGCGGACGAGGTTCAGGTACACCAATGAGTTTCATCCTCCGGGCGGCCGCCTGGGCAATGTCGCGGGCCGGGTGATCGTCGGCGCAACCTCCGAGCGCGAGACGCGCAATTCACTGGCACGGCTCAAGGAACTGGTCGAGAGCAGGTAACGGCCGCAACCCGTCAGAGGGAATCTGAGAGCCTCACCGGGACGGACGGCAACATGCGTCCCAAACAAAGCGGGTCATGCGTTGTATCTTCCTACACAAATACGTCTAGGCCCCCGTGGAGGTGGCGCAAGTTGGCAGATTTCGTTGACAGTACCGTGAAGGACATCGACAGCAGGCTGAACGAGCTCAAGCAGGAGGTCACCAAGCTGGAGGCCGCCCGCGCCGCGCTCGTTGGCGGTCGCCGCGGGCCGGGTCGGCCCGCCAGCGCCAACGGCGCAACCGCACGTCGCCGTCCCGCCCGCCGGGCCGCCGGTCGTCCCCGCGGCCGCCGCGGTGGCAACACCCGCGCCAATCAGGCGCTGGAACTGGTGCGTGAGAAGCCGGGCATCACAATCCCGCAGATTGCCGAGGCCCTCAAGATCGAACCCAATTACCTGTACCGGGTCATGCCCAAGCTCGTCGAAGACGGTCAGGTCAAGCGCGATGGGCAGGGGTGGCATCCGAGCGGGAACGCGTCATAGCCGCCACACGTCAGCCGAACGGTGGATCTCGCGGAGCGAGATCCACTCACAGAAATCACAGATTTCTCCGCTGACCTGACGCTCGCAGGACGATGGGCGTCAGCGCGGGACCGGGGCACGGCACGAAAGCCGCCGCGATCTCACTCTGATCGCGGCGGCCTCACACCGGATATGACCTCGCGGCGGCTCGGTCCGTCACCTGCGCCGCGTCCGGCGGCTTCAGATGAGCCCCAGCTCCTTCACCGCGTCACGTTCCTCGTTGAGCTCCTTGACGGAGGCATCGATGCGCGAGCGTGAGAACTCGTCGAGCTCCAGTCCCTCGACGACCTTGTACTCCCCACCGTGACAGGTGCAGGGATGGCCGGCGAAGATGCCCTCGGCAATGCCGTACGACCCGTCGGACGGAATGGCCATCGAGACCCAGTCGTCGGCCCGGGTGCCGAGCACCCAGTCACGGACGTGGTCGATCGCGGCATTGGCGGCCGAGGCCGCGCTCGAGGCGCCACGCGCTTCGATGATGGCGGCGCCGCGCTTCTGCACCGTGGGGATGAAGTCATTCTCGATCCAGTCGCGGTCACCGATGACGTCGGCGGCGCTCCGGCCCTTGACCGTGGCGTGGAACACGTCCGGGTACTGCGTGGCCGAGTGGTTGCCCCAGACCGTCATGTTCGACACGTCGTGGATCGACGCGCCCGTCTTCCGAGCCACCTGCGCGATGGCCCGGTTGTGATCCAGACGCATCATCGCGGTGAAACGCTCCCGTGGGATGTCAGGAGCGTTGCTCTGCGCGATCAGGCAGTTCGTGTTCGCCGGGTTGCCGACGACGAGAACCTTCAGGTCCGGCGCGGCATGCTCGTTGAGCGCCTGACCCTGAGGCTTGAAGATGCCGCCATTGGCCTCGAGCAGGTCGCCGCGCTCCATTCCCTTCGTGCGCGGCCGCGCTCCGACCAGGAGCGCGACGTTCACGCCGTCAAACGCCTGGTTGGGATCGTCATAGATGTCGACGCCGCTCAGCAGTTCAAACGCGCAATCGTCCAACTCCATCGCCGTGCCCTCGGCGGCCGTGACCGCCGCCGGGATCTCGAGGAGGGAGAGATGGACCGGGGTGTCAGGGCCGAGCAACTGGCCGCTGGCGATCCGGAAGAGAAGGGCGTAGCCGATCTGCCCGGCGGCGCCCGTTACTGCAACTTTGACTGGGTTCGTGCTCATCGCTTAAGGACTACTCACCTTTCTGACTTCGTGTTCGAGTGGTGCGTCTCCCCCTGTTTGGTCATCCGACCGGGTCCAATCCGTACACGTCCCGGAGCTTATTGCGGAGGTAGCCGACGAACGGCGCCACCGAGATGGGGGCGCCGAGCTCGCGCTCCAGGAGCTCACGGGTCGTGAACTTGGCGCCGTGGCGATGGACGCGCCGGCCCAGCCAGTCGCGCAGCGCGCTCAGCTGTCCGGCGGCGATCTGATCCTCGAGGTCGGTGATCTCGGCATGCGCCCGCTCCCACAACTGACCCGCGATCAGGTTCCCCAGCGCGTAGGTGGGGAAGTAGCCGATCAACCCTGCCGCCCAGTGGACGTCCTGGAGCACCCCGTCGGCGTCGTCTGGGACCGTCAGTCCGAAGTACTCCTGAAAGCGTGCGTTCCAGGCCTCGGGTAGCTCCCGCACCGTCAGTGTCCCGTCGATCAGGGCCTGTTCCAGTTCGAAGCGCAGGATGATGTGGAGTCCGTAGGTGGCCTCATCGGCCTCGACCCGGATGAACGACGGCCGGACCTGGTTGACGGCGCGGTACAGCCCGTCGGCATCGATCCCGGCCAGCCGGTCGCCGCCGAGCTTGGCGATGCGGGGGGCGAGGACATCGCAGAATGCCCGGCCGCGGCCGACCATGTTCTCCCACAGCCGGCTCTGGGACTCATGCATGCCCAGGGACTCAGCAGCACCCAGCGGTGAGCGGGCGAATTGTCTCGGCAGACCGTCCTCGTACAGGCCGTGTCCGCACTCGTGCATCGCTCCGTACAGCCCCATGGGGAAATACTGCTCGTCCCACCGCCCGGTGATACGAACATCCCCAACGCCGATGCGGCTGGCGAACGGATGCACGGTGTCATCGATGCGCCAGCCGGCCTCGTCGAACCCCATCAGCTCGACGACCTCGCGCACCAGCGTCCGTTGGCGGGCGACCGGAAACGGTCCATGGATGAGATCGTCGTCACCCACGCTGCCCGCCGCGGTGACCCGCGCGATCATTGGGACCAGCGCGTCCTTGAGCTCGCTGAACAGCCGGGCGACGTCCGTCGTCGGCATCTGGGGCTCGTAATCGTCGAGCACCACGTCATAGGGACACTGAAAACCATGCCCCGCGTGACAATCGATGTAGCGATGGGTGAGCTCGAAGTTGCGCTCGAGATACGGCGCAAACGCCTGGAAGTCGGATGTCTCGCGGGCCGCGATCCACGCCTCCTGCCCCATCGATGCCGCGCGTGTCATCTCGGCCGCCAGGTCCGGTCCGACGCGACGCCCCTTGTCCCATTGACGGCGCACGAGCGCCACCAGGCGCACGTCGTCTGCGTCCGGATCGGCGCCGTCCAGCTGTTCGGCGCTGCCCTCGAGCAGCCGCCCGGTCTCGTCGTCGGTGAACAGCTCGTGGCTGATCCGCGTCAGCGTCGCCAGCGAGTCCGCCCGCGCCTCGGCCCCCCGCGGCGGCATCATCGTCTGCTGATCCCAGTTGGCCAGCGAGGAGGCGTGGCCCAGGTCGGCCAGCTGTGCCATGCGATCTTTGAGGCGTTCGAGAGGCTCACTCATCGGTTTCTCCTGAAGTTGCACGGGCGCCGGGGCGCTATGCGACCATTGCACCATGTTGCGCCGGTCAACCTCGATCAAGCTGTTTGACCTGTTCGGGTTCAGGATCGGCGTGGACGCATCGTGGTTTGTCGTCCTGTTCTTGATGATCTTCGTTCTATCGGGACCGTTCCGCCAGACGCTGCACAGCTCCGACGGCGTTGCCTATCTGACGACGGTCGTCAGCGTGCTCCTCCTGTTCGGCTCCCTGATCGTGCACGAGCTCGGCCACGCTCTGGTCGCCCGGCGGCTCGGCATCGAGGTCAGGCAGATCGATCTGTATCTGTTCGGAGGGCTTACTCAGATGACCCGCGACGCCGCCTCCCCGGGAGAGGACTTCAAGATCGCCATTGCCGGTCCGGTCGCGACCTTCCTCGTGATCCTATTGTTTCTGGCGGTGGACGTGGCGATCGTGGGCTTCCACCGCCTGTCGCACGCGGTCCTGCTGGAATCGGACATCCACATCACTCCGGTCCTGCTGTCGCTCAGCTGGCTGGTGCCGATGAACGTCCTCCTCCTGGCGTTCAACCTGGTGCCGGCGTTCCCGCTCGACGGGGGCCGGGTGGCCCGGTCGATCGTGTGGCGGGCCACCGGGGACAAGCGGCAGGCGACGCGGCTCGCCGCCCGGATGGGTCAGGGGTTCTCGCTCATCCTCGGCGGGTTCGGCCTGTTCTGGCTGACCTCCCTCGGCGGATTCGGAGGCTTCTGGCTGTTGGCTCTCGCCTACCTCCTCTGGCAGTCCGCGCGCGGCGCCGTCGTCCAGTCGGCGCTCAACGAGCGCATCGAGGGGGTGCGGGTCTCGGACATCATGGATACGCAGCCGGTGGCGATCCCGGCGTCGACGCCGGTCGGCCAGGCGCTCGACGAGTACTTCCTGCGCTATCGCTGGTCCTGGTTTCCCGTCGTCGACGGCGCCGGGCGGTTTGTGGGGATCGCCCGGCAGGAGCGCGCCCAGGCGGCGGTCGATCGCGGGGAGGGATGGCTGACCATCGACGCCGTCCTCGAGCCGGAGGGGTCCGGCGGATGGCGGGTACAGCTGGACCGGCCGATCACCGAGCTGCTGGGATCGGACACGCTGCGGCTGCTCGGCGCGGTCATGGCCGTCGACGCCGAGGGCGTCCTGCGCGGAGTCGTCACCGCCGAGCAGGTCCGCCGGGCGCTGCAGGCCGCGTTCGGCCGCTCCATGGCATAGCCGCGACGGCGTCCGCCGTCCTACCCACCCCCGGGAGCGTTCGGCCGCTCCCTGACACAGCCGCGACGACGTCCGCCGTCTTACCCACCCCCGGGAGCGTGACGACGGCGGACGACGGTGCTCATTTATATTGGCTGAAGTGCCTTCACATGACGTACTGATCATCGGCGCCGGGCTGGCGGGGCAGCGGGCGGCGCTGGCCGCGGCCCAGACGGGCGCGACCGTCGCGATCGTCTCGAAGGTCCACCCGGTGCGCTCGCACTCCGTCGCCGCCGCCGGTGGCATCAACGCGGCATTGAACCCGGAGGACACGTGGGAGTCGCACGCGTTCGACACGATCAAGGGCTCCGATTACCTCGCCGACCAGGACGCGGTCGAGATCATGACCCGCGAGGCGCCGGACGAGATCCTGTGGCTGGAGCACGCCGGCGTCACCTTCCACCGCAACGAGCGGGGGAACCTCGGCACGCGCGCGTTCGGCGGCGCCTCCGCCGCCCGCACCTACTACGTCGCCGACATCACGGGCCACGCCATCCTCCACGTCCTCTACGAGCAGCTGATGAAGCATTCGGCGACCGTCGACCGCTACGAGGAGTGGTTCACGACCGACCTGCTCCAGGACGCCGAGGGGCGATGCTCCGGGGCCGTCTGCCGTAACCTGCGCGACGGGCGGCTGGAGGTGTTCAACACCAAGGCCGTGATCCTGGCCACGGGCGGGGCCGGGCAGGCCTACCGCCCCACCACCAACGGGCTGATCGTCACCGGCGACGGTATCGCCCAGGCCTACCGGATCGGCGCGCGGCTGATGGACATGGAGATGATCCAGTACCACCCCACCACCCTCGCCGGCAACGGCCTGCTCATTACCGAGGGTGCCCGCGGCGAGGGCGCGCAGCTGTTCAACGCCCAGGGTGAGCGCTTCATGGAGAAGTACGCCCCCAACAAGCTCGAGCTCGCGTCGCGCGACGTCGTCTCCCGCGCCGAGCAGACCGAGATCAACGAGGGGCGCGGCTTCCCGGACGGCACTGTCGCGCTCGACATCACCAAGGTGCCGCGGCGGCGCACGCTGGAGGCCCTGCGCGAGATCGTCAACATCGGACGGGACTTTGCCGGCGTCGACATCACCCGTGAGCCGATCCACATTCATCCGGGCCAGCACTACATCATGGGCGGCGTCAAGACCGATGTCGACGGCCAGACCACCATCCCCGGCCTCTACGCCGCCGGCGAGGTCGCCTGCGTCTCGGTCCACGGGGGGAACCGCCTGGGCGCCAACTCGCTCCTCGACACGCTGATCTTCGGCCGCCGCTCCGGCGAGCACGCCGGCCGCCTCGCCAATCAGATCCCCATGCCGACCACGCCCGGGACCCGGGTGACCGAGACCGAGCGCAACATCGCCGTGATCATCAACCGTCCGCCGGGCGGCCGCCGGGTCGCCGCGATCAAGGACGAGCTCGGCGACACGATGAACAGATACTGCGCCGTGTTCCGGGACGCCGATGGGCTGGCCAAGGCCCACGAGATCATCCGCCGGCTCAAGGAGGAGGCGCCCAAGGCGTCAATCGATGACCGCGGGAACGTGTTCAACCAAGATGTGATCGGCGCCATCGAGCTGGGGTACATGCTTGACGTGGCGGAGGCGATCGTGGTGGCCGCGCAGGAGCGCACGGAGTCGCGCGGAGCTCAGTTCCGCACCGACTTCCCGGAGCGCAACGACGACGAGTGGCTCAAGCACATCGATGTGTCGGTCAACGGCGAGGATGTGCCGACCGTCAGTTATTCCCCGGTGACCATCACCAAATGGGAGCCCCAGGAAAGGACGTACTAAGTGCCTGAGTATCTGCTCCGGATCCGCCGCTTCGACCCCAAGTCCGGCGAGGCCGCCTACTGGGATGAGCATTCGGTGGAGCTGGGCGAGCGCAACTCGGTGCTGGACGCGATTCTCAAGGTTCGTGACGAAGTGGATGGGTCGGTGGGAATCCGCTGCTCCTGTCAGCAGGCGATCTGCGGCTCATGCGGCGTGCGGATGAATGGCAAGCCGGGGCTGGCGTGCAATACACATCTGGAGGAGGCCGCCGCCCGGGCTCACGGCATCGGCTGGAACCCGGCCGAGGGTGAGGGCACGGCCAACGGCTCCGGCGGGGGTGCCGGTGACACAACACCGGCCGGGGTGATTGAGGTGGAGCCGATGGGCAACATGCCCGTCATTCGCGACCTGATCGTCGACATGGACGCCGTCCACTGGAAGAAGATCCAGCGGGTCACGCCGTATCTGATCAACAAGGCGCCGGTGCCTGAGCGTGAGTACATCGTGCCGCATGAGAACATGGTCGACGTCACCCAGACGATGGCGTGCATCCAGTGCGGGGCGTGTGTGTCTGACTGTCTGTCGATGGAGATCGATCCGTTGTTCGTCGGCCCGGCGGCGCTGGCGAAGTCCTATCGGTTCGTCGGTGATCCGCGGGATGCCGAGCATCGTCAGCGGCTGTTGGACCTGTCTCAGGATCCCCATGGGATCTATGACTGCACGCATTGCTTCAACTGCATCGACGCATGTCCCAAGGGTGTGGATCCGATGAGCCAGATCATGCGCCTGCGCCGGCGGGCCGGGAACGACGAGCAGATCGTCGACGCCAACAACGGCCACCGTCATGAGGACGCGTTCGTCACCCTCGTCCGGGACTACGGCCTGCTCAACGAAGCCGAGCTGCTCCCCCGGAGCTACGGCGGCAACTCGTGGTTCGGCAAGTTCCACCCGGCGGCCGGCAAGGAGCTGATGTCCTCGCTCTCCACCGTCATGACCGGCGTGGTGCGCGGCAAGGTCAGTCCCAAGATCGCCATGTTCGGCCACAAGCTCCCCAAGCCGGATCTGGAGGCGATCAAGAAGCTGTATGCCAAGGTGGAGGGACG
>DASZMK010000204.1:0-12297 GCA_035551855.1 Solirubrobacteraceae bacterium | reverse complement strand
CAAAGATCCTTCGCGAGCGCCTTTTATTCGACTCACACCGTCGGCCAAATGGTAGAAGATTTGTAGGCAGCGGCTCCGATCCCCGCCCTCCTGCCGGCGGTTTCGCAGTGCGGCGAGTGGGATTCGAACCCACACGTCCCGAAGGACAATGGATTTTGAGTCCATCGTGTCTACCGTTCCACCACCGCCGCGAGGCGCCAAGTCTACGGTGAAGTGCCGGAACTCAGGTGATGAGCCCCAGGAGGTCGTCGAGCAGAGCCCAAGGGGCGACGGCCACCCCCGCCGGCATCCCATCGCCGGCCTCGAGACCGCGCCTCGTCAGCCCGGCCCGCTCCGCGATCAGACCCCCGGCGGCGACATCCCACGGCTGGACGCCGCGCTCGTAGTAGGCGTCGTAGCGACTGCACGCGCACCAGGCCAGGTCCAGCGCCGCGGCGCCCGCGCGGCGGATGTCGCGCACCCGCGGGAGCAGGCGTCCCATGACGACCGCCTGCCTGGCGCGTACAGCGGCGTCGTAGGCAAACCCGGTGGCCACCAGCGACGTGCCGAGGTCATCCTGGACCGAGGCGGCGATGACGGCCCCGTTCAGCGTCGCCTCCCCGGATCGCGTCGCGGCGAACATCTCCTGGCGGACCGGGTCCAGGACCACGCCGACGATGGCGCCGTCGCGGTCCTCGCAGGCGACGCTCACCGCGAACTGCGGAATCCCGAACAGGAAATTGATCGTTCCGTCGAGCGGGTCGATGACCCAGCGGAGGTCGCCGTTGCCGGTGGCGCCTCCCTCCTCGCCGAGCACGGCGTCCTCCGGCCGGCGTTCCTCCAGGACCCGACGGATCGCCGTCTCGGCCGCCACGTCGGCCTCGGAGACCAGGTCGGTGGGGCCGCTCTTGGCCCGGATGCCGCGCTGATCGTGACCGAACCGCGCGAGCAGCTCGGCCGCCGCTGCGCCCGCCGCCTCGTGCGCGACGTCGAGCAGCTCGGCCTGGGGGACGGTCATCATCCCGTTGTACAGGATCGGCCCCGCCCCTGAGATGATCCCGGCTGATGGCAGCCGCTGAGACAGCCGCCGGACTGGCGGCATTCGAGCGCCGGGGCGCCGGCACCGACGCCGAGCGGCGTGCGGCCCGCTGGCTGGCTCAGCAGATCGGCCGGAGCCGCCGCGAGGCGCATCTGGAGACCTTCTGGTGCCGTCCCAACTGGGCGCTGGCCCACGCCTGGCATTGCCTCCTCGCCATCGCCGGCAGTCTGCTGATGGTCGCCCACGCCACGCTCGGCGGGGTGCTCGTCCTCGCGGCGCTGCTCTCCGTCCTCGCCGACGCCCTGACCGGCCGGTCGCTGGGTCGCCGCCTGACCCCGGAACACGCCAGCCAGAACGTCGTGAGCCCCAGCCCGCGCCGCGGCAGCACGCCGGCAGCATCGGCGGATGCCCCGCCGCCCGTCACGCTGATCGTCACCGCCAACTACGACGCCGGCCGCACCGGAGTTGCCTACCGGGACGTCCTGCGGGCGCCGGTCGCCCGGCTCAAGCGCGTGGCCGCGCGGGGCGCGTTGACGCCGGGATGGCTGGGCTGGCTGGCCGTCGAGCTGCTGTGGCTGCTCGGCGTGGCCGTGCTCCGGATGACCGGCTCCGGAGGCACCCCCGTCGGCATCCTCCAGCTCCTGCCGACGGCGGCGCTCGTGGTGGAGCTGGCCATCCTGCTCGAGCTCGCCGCCTCCGGGTTTGGGCCGGCGGCCGGCGACAACGCCAGCGGAGCCGGCGTCGCGCTCGCCCTCGTGCGCGCGCTCGACGTTGCTCCCCCGCGCAACCTCGACGTCGAGCTCGTGCTCCAGGGCGCAGGCGACGGAACGATGACCGGGCTGGCGCGGCACCTGCGGCGACACCGGCGTCAGCTGCAGCCGCGCCGCGCCATCGTGCTCGGCATCGGCCCCTGCGGCGCCGGCGATCCGTGCTGGTGGCTGAGCGACGGGCCGCTGATCCCGCTGCGTCACCTGGCCCGGCTGCGGGGCATGGCCCAGCAGGTGGCGGCCGGCGCCGGGCGACGGGTGGTGGCGCACCGGGGGCGCGGGGTCTCCCCCTCGCTCCCCGCGCGCGTCCGGGGTCTGCCCGCGCTCACGCTCGGCTGCGTCGATCGGCGGGGCCTGGCGCCCCACTCCCACCAGCCGGGCGATGTGCCGGGGGCGCTGGACCCCGCGGCGATGGACGCGCTGCTGGAGTTCGCGCTGCTGCTCGTGGACGAGATCGACGGCGACCTCGGCCGGGTCACCGGTAGATCAGGAGCTGCCGCAGCAGCTGCGTGACAGTCACGAACCGGTAGCCCCGCGCCTGCAGCGTCGTGATGATGTCCGGCAGCGCCGCCAGCGTCTGGGACCGGTTGCCGCCCCCGTCGTGCAGTTCCACGATCGCTCCCGGACGGGCATTGCCGATGACGTTGGACTCGATCTCCGACACGCCGGGAAGCGCCCAATCCCGCGGGTCGATGGTCCACTGGATCGTCGTGTACCCCAGCGACCGCGCGTCGGTGAGGAGCGCCGGGCTGAAGGCGCCGTACGGCGCCCGGAACAGACACGGGGTGAAGCCGTCGGTGGCGGTGCGGATGGCGGCCGCCGTCTGCCGCATCTGCGTGTCGGCGAATACCCCTGCCGCAGCAACGTCCGGATGGCTCCAGGTGTGATTGCCGATCATGTCCCCGTCGGCCAGCATCCGCTGCTCTAGCTTGCCGCTCTGCCCGTACTCGGCGATCTGCCGGCCGATCTCGAAGAACGTCGCCGGGACGTTGTAGCGCTCCAGCAGGCTCACGAACTCCGGCGTCTGGTACCACGGCCCGTCGTCGAACGTGAGCGCGATCTCCCGCTCGGTGCCGGCGCCGCTGTAGACGAGGTCTGGCCCGCTGGCCACGCAGCCGGCCAGCTGCGGCGTGTGCAGACGCTCGAGCGCCGGCCGAGCCGGGAACAGGATGGAGCAACCCGTCGCGCCGGCCGCCCGCGGAGCGCAGGGTGGAACGGCGAGCGCGCTCAGCGCCTGCCACCGAAGCGTCCGGTAGGTATCGCCGATCGCCTGCGGCAGAAACGACACGCGCACCTGTTGCCGACCGGCCCGCGCGACGGTGGCGGCGATCGTGTGCGCCGGCCCGGGCCCGCCCCGCGTCACCCGTTGAAATGCCACCCGGGGTGAGCGCCCACGCGGCGCGGGCGGCAGAACGCACAGCTGCCCGGACACACTGCCGCCGGACGGCCGCTCGAGGAGCAGGCAGAGCCGGCCGCCGCCACGCTGCAGCCCGGCGGGCGAGAACGCCGACCGGAGCGTCACGCTCCATACGAGGTCCTGCGCTGATTGGACCACGGAGGAGGTCACGATCGGCATCGGGGCACGGAGGGGACCCGCGGCCCCCGCGGGCGTCACCGCCACGACCGCCGCCACCGTCGCCCCCGTCAGCACTCCCACGACTCTCCGCACCCGGAGGCGACTATAACTCCGGCGGGCTGCCTAGACTCGGGGCCCTAATGGAATCCTCAACCTGCATCGTCGGTGGGACCGGAGCGCTGGGATTCGGCCTGGCCCTCCGGCTCGGCCGGGCGGGCGTGCCCGTGGCCATCGGCTCGCGCGACGCCGGCCGCGCCGAGGAGGCGGCCGTCCGCGCCCGCGAGCGTGTGCCCCAGGGGCAGTTCAGCGGAGCCGAGAACGCCGAGGCCGCGAGCGACGTCCCCATCGTGATCCTCAGCGTCCCGTTCCGCTCCCAGTCGGAGACCCTGACAAACCTCAAGAGCGTGCTGCATGCGGGGCAGCTGCTCGTTGATGCGACCGTTCCGCTGGCGGCCGCGGTCAGCGGCAAGGCGACGCGGATGCTCGGCGTCTGGCAGGGCTCGGCTGCTCAGCAGGCGCAGGAGATGGTGCCGGACGGCGTGCGCGTCGTCTCCGCGTTTCACACCGTCAGCGCCGCGCTGTTGACCGAACTCGACCATGAGCTCGACGAGGACATCCTCGTGTGCGGCGACCGCCGTGAGGACAAGGCGCGCGTCGCGGAGCTGGTCGAGCGAATCGCCGGGCTGCGGGCGGTCGACTGCGGTCCGCTGGAGATGGCGCGGATCGCGGAGGGGCTGACGCCGCTGCTGATCTCCATCAACATGCGCCACAAGACCCGGGCCGGGGTCAAGATCACCGGCCTCCACGGGTGAGTCCAGGCGGCCCGGTCGTCATCCTGGCCGGGGGCACCGGCGGCGCCAAACTGGCGCGCGGGATGCTCGACGTGGTGGGCGCAGACGACCTCGTCGTCGTCGCCAACACCGGAGACGACGTCGAGATCTACGGCGCATATGTCTCCCCGGACCCGGACCTGGTGACGTTCTGGCTCGCCGACCGGATCGACGAGCGCGGATGGGGACTGGCCGGAGACACGTTCGCCGTGATGGACGGACTACGTGATCTCGGCGTCGACGTCTGGTTCAACCTCGGCGACCGGGATCTCGCCATCGGCATGGAGCGAAGCCGCCTCCTCGGCGATGGGGGCCGGCTGACCGACGCGCAGGCGCGGGTCGCCGCGGCACTGGGGGTGAAGGCGGCGGTGCTGCCGATGAGCGATCGGCCGGTGCGGACCCGGATCCTGGCCGGCGGCCGCTGGTGGCCGCTGCAGGAGTTCATGATCAGGCGCCGCGGCGAGGGACCGGTCGAGGACGTGACCTTCCGGCACGTACGGGCCGCGCCACCGACTCCGGAGGTGCTGCGGGCGCTCGCCGGTGCCCGGGCCATCGTGATCGGCCCGTCCAACCCGGTGATCTCGATCGGCCCCATCCTGGCCGTCGAGGCCGTCGCCGAGGCAATCCGGGCGAGCTCGGCGCCGGTCGTGGCCGTCAGTCCGCTCGTTCACGGGCGCGTGCTCAAGGGACCCACCGAGGCGTTCCTGCGGTGGGCGGACCGGCCGCTGTCGAGCGCCGGGGTCGCCGCGATCTACGACGGCCTGATCGATGGACTGGTCGCCGATGAGCGAGCCGACGGGATGCCGATGCTCGAGACCGACGTGATGATGCAGGACGCGCTGAGCCGTCACCGCCTGGCCGAGGCCACCCTCGAGTTCGCGCTGGACCTTGCGTCATGAACGAGCGCCGCCTTCCCGGATGGGTTTCCACCGGCGGACGGGTCCGCGGACCATTAGCGTGTACGCGAACATGACGGCAATCGCGATCCTCCCCATCAAGAGCCTCGACGCCGCCAAGCGGCGCCTGCGGGACGAGCTGGATCCGGCGCCGCGGCGTGCGCTGGCCGAGGCGATGTTCTCCGATGTGCTCGTAGCGCTCCGGCGCGCCACGCTGATCGACCAGGTGCTGGTCGTGTCCAAGGATCACGGAGTCCAGCGGATTGCCGGGGGCTACGGCGCCATGGTCGCCGACGACGACGACCGCGGGCACAACGCCGCCGCCGCCCGCGGGATCGCCCGCTCGCGCCAGCTGGGGATGGATCGCGCCCTGCTGGTCCCCGGCGATTGCCCGTTGCTCGACCCCGCCGAACTCGACGAGCTGCTCGAGACGGCCGTGCCGACGCCGTCGGCGCTGATCGTGCCGGATCGACACGGCACCGGCACCAACGCGCTCCTGCTGACGCCCCCGGACGCGCTGGCGCCGTCCTTCGGACCGGGCAGCCATGAGCGTCACCGCCAGGACGCCGCCGCGGCCGGAATCACCGCTCGCACCGTCGAGCTGCCCTCGCTGGCGCTCGATATCGACACGCCGGACGATCTCGCCGCCGTGGAAGCCGCGCTGGACGATCGGCACGGGGGAGCAGCCCACACCCGCGGTATGCTGCGCCAGCTGGCGCGCAGCCAGGGTTAGCCGGTCCGTGCCGATCACCGTCCTGGCCCTGGACGGGCTGCCGGAGATCCATCCCGGCGACAACGTCGCCGACCTGCTCGCGGCGGCCATGCCGGAGGGGGCCCCCGCCGCCGCCGACGTGCTCGTCGTCGCCCACAAGTTCGTCTCCAAGGCCGAGGGGCGCACCCGCGTGCTCGCCTCGGTGCAGCCCGGCCCGCACGCGGTCGCCCTCGCCGCCGAGCTCGGCAAGGATGCCCGCCACGTGCAGGTCGTCCTCGACGAGACCCGCGAGGTGCGCCGGGCCGCGCACGGCGTGCTGATCAGCGTCACCCATCACGGCTTCGTCTGCGCCAACGCCGGCGTCGACGCGTCCAATGCGCCGGGGGACGGAGTCATCGTCCTGCTGCCCACCGACCCGGACCGCTCCGCGCGTGAGCTGCGCGCCGGTCTGCTGCGCCGGCTCGGCGTGGCCCCGGCCGTGATCATCACCGACTCGTTCGGCCGCGCCTGGCGCCACGGGCAGTGCGACGTCGCGATCGGTTGCGCGGGGCTGCGAGCCCTCGACGACTGGCGCGGCCGAGCCGACGCCCGCGGGCACGCGCTCAAAGCCACGGTGATCGCAATCGCCGACGAGCTCGCCGCCGCCGCCGACCTGGCGCGCAGCAAGGACGCCATGCAGCCGGCGGTTCTGATCAGCGGCGCCGGGCGCCACGTGACCGAGGACGACGGCCCGGGCGTGCGGCCGCTGCTCCGTGGTGACGCCGACGACCTGTTCCGCTAGCTCCGCAGCCGGCACGCTGAATCCGATGCAAGGGGGCACGGAGATCGGCCCCCACCGGACGGGCCGAAGGCTCTTTTGCCGAAGGCTGGCCGACCCGGCGTAGCTCAGAGCGCGGCGGGCGCCCCGACCGCGTGGAATCCGCCGTCGACATGGACGATCTCGCCACTGATCCCGTGCGAATAGTCCGACAGCAGCCAGCAGATCGCCTTGGCGGCCGGGCGCGGATCGCTCGTGTCCCAGCCCAGCGGCGCCTGGCGCCGCCACAGCTCCGCCAGCTGCTCGAAGCCCGGAATGCCCTGGGCGGCGACGGTGCCGAGCGGACCGGCCGACACCAGGTTGACCCGGATGCCGCGCGGCCCCAGATCACGCGCCAGGTAGCGCGAGACCGACTCCAGCGCGGCCTTGGCCACGCCCATCCAGTCGTAGATCGGCCAGGCGACGCTCGCGTCGAAGTCCATGCCGACGAGGCTCGCGGAGGCCGGCATCAGCGGCGCAAGCGCCGCCGCCAGGGACTTCAGCGAGAACGCACTCGTCTCGAACGCCTGCTTGGCGCTCTCCGGCGGCGCGGTCATGAAGCTGCCGCCGAGCGCATCCTGGGGCGCGAACGCGATTGCGTGCAGCGCGCCGTCGACCTTCCCCCAGCGCTCGCGCAACGACACCGTCAGACCCTCCAGGTCCTCGGCACGGTTGACATCGAGCTCGAGCACCTCGACGGGCTCCGGCAGGCGCTGGGCCGCCCGCTCCGTCATCCGCCTCGCCCGGCCGAAGCTCGTCAGCAGAACCGTCGCCCCCTCCCGCTGGGCCTGCTCGGCGGCGTGGAAGGCGATGGAGTCCTTCGTGATGACGCCGGTGATCAGGAGGCGCTTGCCCTCCAGGATCACCCTGGACCACCGGCCTCGCCGGCGAACGCGTGCAGCGCCCAGGCCAGGCGGTCGCGCGTCTGCGCGGGATCGATGATCTCGTCGACGAAGCCCTCGGCGGCCGCGGTGTCGGCACGGAGATGCTCGCGCGCGTACGCGTCGGCCAGGCGGTTTCGCTCGGCGTCTGGATCCTCGGCGACGCGCAGCTCGCGCCGGTTGACGATGCCGACGGCCGCCCGCGCCCCCATGATCCCCAGCTCGGCATCGGGCCAGGCGAGGACGAGGTCGGCGCCCAGGTCGCGGGAGTTCATCGTGATGTAGGCGCCGCCGTAGGACTTGCGCAGGACCACGGTGAACTTCGGCACCCGCGCGGCGGCGAACGCCCGCACCAGCGAGGCGCCGTGCCGGATGACCCCTGCGCGCTCCTGCTTGGAGCCGGGCATGAACCCGGGCGTGTCGACGACGGCGATCAGCGGCACGCCGAACGCGTTGCAGAAGTTGACAAACCGAGCCGCCTTCTCCGACGCCTCGGCGTCGAGCACCCCACCGAGGTACCGCGGCTGATTGGCGACGATGCCGACCGGCCGACCCTCCAGGCGGGCCAGCGCGGTCACCATGTTGCGCGCCCACCGGGGGCAGAGCTCCAGCATTGATCCGGCGTCGATGATTCCCCTCAGCGCCGAGCGGATGTCGTAGGCGCTGCGCGACGCGGCCGGGACGAAGGCCCCGGGGTCCGGTGCGGACGGGGCCACCGACTCAACGCGCGGCGGCGTCTGCCCGGTGGCGGACGGGAGGTAGCCGAGCAGCTCACGCACCCGCGCCGCCGCGCTCGCCTCGTCGCGCTCCACCAGGTGGCAGACGCCGTTGCGGTCATGCACGTGCGGGCCGCCCAGCCCGGCGGCGTCGATCTCCTCGCCCAGGGCCTCGCGCACGACGCCCGGCCCGGTGAGGAACATGGCGGCGTCCTCGGTCATGACGATCAGGTCCGTGAGCGCCGGCGAGTACGCCCCGCCCCCGGCCGACGCGCCGGAGACGACCGAGATCTGGGGAACGACCCCGTTCAGGGCGACGGTCTCGCGGAAGATGCGGCCGTAGCCGGCCAGCGCAGCCGTCCCCTCTTGCATGCGGGCCCCGCCGGACTCGATGAAGCCGACGACCGGCATCTCCGCGCGCCGCGCCAGAGACAGGACGCGGACGATCGTGTCCGCGTGGCGCTCGCCCAGCGAGCCGCCGAAGAACGTGGCGTCCTGCGCATAGCAGGCGATCGGCCGGCCGTCGACCGCCCCGGTCGCGCCGACGACGCCGTCCCCGGCCGCCGCACGATCGCCCAGCCGCGAGGAACGGGCGAGGGAGCGCAGGACACGGACCGACCCCTCGTCACACAGCGCCTCGAGCCGTTCCAGCGGAGACAGGCGCGCCCGTGACCGGGCGGGATCCGGTACGGCGGTGGCGCTCACCGCTCGGCTCCGCGCAATGCCAGCGTGACGTTGTGGCCGCCGAACGCGAAGGAGTTGGACAGCGCCAGGGGCGGGTGCCCGTTGCCGGTGACCAGGGGGCGGGATTCTCCGGGCACGTAGTCGAGGTCGAGCTCCGGATCCGGCACCTCGTAGCCGAGCGTCGGCGCGATCACCCCGGTCACCAGGGTGCGGAAGGTGGCGACGGCCTCCACGGCCCCGGCGGCGCCGAGGGTATGGCCGATCGAGGACTTCGTGGAAGAGATGGGAATCCGCTTGGCCTCGTCCCCGAGTGCGTGCTTGAGCGCGGCCGTCTCGGCCGCGTCGTTGAGCTGCGTGGAGGTCCCGTGCGCGTTGATGTAGTCGATCTGGGCCGGCGCGGCGCCGGCGTCGCGCAGCGCCAGCTCGATCGCCCGGGCCGCCGGCGCTCCCGTCGGTTCCGGCGCCGTCAGGTGATGGGCGTCGGTGGTGGATCCGTAGCCGGCGACCTCCCCCAGGATGGTCGCGCCGCGGGCGGCGGCGGCCTCGGCGTCCTCGAGCACGAGGACCGCAGCTCCCTCGCCCATGACAAAGCCGTCGCGGCGCAGGTCGAACGGGCGTGAGATGCCCGTCGGCGACAGGGCCTGCATGGCATTGAACGAGGCGAAGGCGAAGGCGGTCAGGGTCGCCTCGGCGCCGCCGCAGACGACCGCGTCGGCGTCCCCGTACTGGATCATCCGCAGCGCGTTGCCGACCGCGTGGGCGCTTGACGCACATGCCGAGACGACGCCGTAGCTCTGACCCCGCAGCGCGTACTTCATGGTCACCGCTGCGGCCGCGGCGTTGGGCATGTACTGGGGGATGCCGAGCGGGGAGACGCTCTTGGCCCCCCGCTCGCGCAGCACGTCGAGCTGGGCCTCGACGGTGGACTGGCCCCCGATGCCCGTCGCCATGACGCAGCCGACGCGCAGCGGGTCATACGGCGGCTCGCCGTCCCAGCCGGCCTGCTCGATCGCCTCACCCGCGGCGACCACGGCCAGCTGGGAGAAGCGATCAAGCCGCCGCGTCTCCTTAACCGACAGGTGCTCCTTGGCCTCGAAGTCGCGGCAGCGTCCGGCTCCATCGGCGATCGCGACCTCGCCGTCCGCCCAGCGCTCGTGCAGCGTCACCGCCCCCAGACCGAGGGGTGTGACCGCGCCCAGACCGGTGACGACCGCCCGGCGCCTCTGCGGCACGGCGGTCACTAACCGGCCCGCTCCACGATCAGGTCGATGGCGTCGCCGACGGTCTTGAGCTCCTTCATGTCCTCGCCCTTGAGGACGACGCCATACTCGTCCTCGACGACCTGGGCGAGCTCCACGAGGTCAAGCGAGTCGATGTCGAGCTCCTCGAACGTCGCTCCCCGGGTGATCTGGCTCGCGTCCGGGCCGAAGCTGGCGAGTGTTTCGATCACTCGGCTTTCGACCTGCTCGGTTGTCACTGACATTGCTGCTCCTTTTGGATAATCGTTTATGCGGCGAGGCCGCCGTCGACACTCAGAACCGCGCCGGTCACGTAGCTGGCCGCGTCGGAGACGAGAAAGCGTACGCAGGCCGCAACCTCCTCCGGCTTTCCCACCCGGCGGGCGGGGATGTGAGCCACCAGATCAGCCGACGCGCCGCCCATCATGTCGGTCTCGATCAGCCCGGGGGCGACGGCGTTGACCGTGATCCCCCGCCGCGCCACCTCCACCGCCGAGGTCTTGGTCAGAGCGATCAGGCCGGCCTTGGCGGCGGCGTAGTTCGCCTGTCCGGGGTTGGCGCGCAGCCCGGAGACCGAGGAGATGTTGACGATCCGACCGGCGCGGGCACGCATCATCGGCCGCAGCGCACGGCGGGTGAGGCGGAACGCGGCGCTGAGGTCGGTCTCGATCACGCTGTCCCAGGCCTCGTCGCGCAGCGACGGCGTGAGATCGTCGGCGGTGATGCCGGCGTTGTTGACGAGCACGAGCACCGGGCATCCGAAGTGGCCTTCGAGCGTCTCGAACAGCTGGTCCGGGACAGCCGGAGCGGCGACGTCCCCGGCCAGGGCCACCGCGCGGCCCCCGCCGCTCTCGATGGTCGCGACCACGGCCTCGGCGCCATCCTGGTCGGAGCGGTAGTTGACCCCGACGCCCCAGCCGTCCTGCGCCAGCGCCCGGGCGATCGCGGCGCCGATCCCGCGGGAGGCGCCGGTCACGAGCGCGCAGCCGTCCTCCCGCGCCTCAGACATTGACGAGCTCCACATCCGACAGGGTCCGCTTGGCCAGGCCGGTCAGCACGCGGCCGGGTCCGACGTCGACGAAGCGCTCGGCACCGAGCTCGCGCAGCGTCAGCATCGTCTCGCGCCAGCGAACCGGCATCGTCAGCGCGTCGGTCAGCTCCCGGCGCGGATCGGTGAAGGGCTGTGCGGTCACTGCAGACACGACGGTGACGTTCGATGGGGTGAAGGTGGTGTCCTGCAGCGCGCGCTCGAACTCCGGCACCGCCGAGGCCATCATCGGCGAGTGAAACGCGCCGGTGACGTCGAGCTCCATCGCTCGCAGCCCCAGCTCCCTGGCATGGGCCAACGCGTCCGGCAGGCGTTCCCGGGAACCGGAGATGACGACCTGCTGCGGGGAGTTGTCGTTGGCGACGACGAGGCCGTTGGATTCCGCGATCTCCTCCGCGTGCTCGGAGGCCCCGGCGCCGAGCACGGCGATCATTCCGCCGTCGCCGGCGCGCAGTCCCGCGTCGTGCATCAGCCGGCCGCGCAGCGCCACCAGCGCCAGCCCCTCGCGCTCGTCCAGGGCTCCGGCGGCGACGAGCGCCGCCAGCTCGCCCAGCGAGTGCCCGGCCATCAGCTGAGCGGCCGGACGGCCGAGCGCTTCCCAGCCGGCGAGACTGGCGCAGAAGATCGCGGGCTGGGCGAAGTTGGTGCCCTCGTTCGCGCGCGGGAACGGGTCCTCGCCGACAACGTCCGCGACCTGCTCCAGCAGATCCGGGCGAGCCTCGGCGACGTGATCACGCATCCTGTCGGTCTGGCTGCCCTGCCCGGGGAAGACGACTGCGGTGGCGGTATTCATGTCGCTCAACCTACGCCGTGCCCCGGCCACCGATACAGAGCCGCCCGGCACTTCCCCCCGTTCGGGGGGACGCTGTGGATCACCCGCGGGCCGTGGGTTCCGAGCGTCTGTCACATCGCCGCGGGCAAGCCGGTAGCCTGCCGCCTGCAACCGGTGAGCCTGCCTGATCCCACCCCTGATTTCGCCGCCCTCGTCACCGGGGCGTCCTCCGGCATCGGCGCCGCGATTGCGCGGGAGCTGGCGGCGCGCGGGCACACCCTCGTGCTCGTGGCGCGACGCAAGGACAAGCTCGACGAGCTGGCCGACGAGCTGCGCGAGGAGTACGGAGTCCGCGCCGAGACG
>DASZMK010000203.1:0-12657 GCA_035551855.1 Solirubrobacteraceae bacterium | reverse complement strand
GCGGACATCGGTCTGGCCGAGTTCGGACGCAAGGAGATCCGGCTGGCCGAGCACGAGATGCCCGGCCTGATGGCGACCCGGCGTGAGTTCGCCGACGCCCAGCCCCTCAAGGGGGCGCGGATCACCGGCTCGCTGCACATGACGGTGCAGACGGCGGTGCTGATCGAGACGCTGACGGCATTGGGCGCCGAGGTCCGGTGGGCCAGCTGCAACATCTTCTCCACCCAGGATCACGCGGCGGCGGCGGTCGTCGTCGGCCCGGAGGGCACCGCGGAGAACCCGCAGGGCGTCCCCGTGTTCGCCTGGAAGGGCGAGACGCTGGAGGAATACTGGTGGTGCGCCGAGCAGGCATTATCCTGGCCGGACAACGACGGCCCCAACATGATCCTTGACGACGGTGGCGACGCCACGCTTCTCGTCCACCAGGGCGTCCAGTACGAGGCGGCCGGGGAGGTCCCGGATCCGTCGACGGCCGAGTCGGAGGAGTTCCGGGTCGTCCTGGGTCTCCTGCAGCGCTCGCTGGAGGAGGACAACCAGCGCTTCACCCGGATGGCCGCGGAGATCAAGGGCGTCACCGAGGAGACCACCACGGGCGTGCATCGCCTGTACCAGTTCGCCCGCGAGGGCCGGCTGCTGTTCCCGGCGATCAACGTCAACGATTCGGTCACGAAGTCCAAGTTCGACAACAAGTACGGGTGCCGACACTCGCTGATCGACGGCATCAACCGGGCCACCGACGTGCTGATCGGCGGCAAGGTCGCCGTCGTGTGCGGCTACGGCGACGTCGGAAAGGGATGTTCCGAGTCGCTGCGCGGCCAGGGCGCCCGGGTCATCGTCACCGAGATCGACCCCATCTGCGCGCTACAGGCGGCGATGGACGGCTACCAGGTGGCGCGCCTGGAGGACGTGCTGGGCGAGGCCGACATCTTCGTGACGGCGACCGGCAACAAGGACGTCATCACCGCGCAGCACATGCAGGGGATGAAGCATCAGGCGATCGTCGGCAACATCGGCCACTTCGACAACGAGATCGACATGGCCGGCCTGGAGAAGATCGACGGGATCCGCAAGATCAACATCAAGCCCCAGGTCGACGAGTGGGTGTTCCCCAAGGGGAACACGATCATCGTGCTCTCCGAGGGGCGGCTGCTGAACCTCGGCAACGCCACCGGGCATCCCAGCTTCGTCATGTCCAACTCGTTCACCAACCAGGTGATGGCTCAGCTGGAGCTGTTCGGCAACACCGGCGAATACGAGACGCAGGTGTACACGCTGTCCAAGCAGCTGGATGAGAAGGTCGCCCGGCTGCACCTGGACGCGCTGGGGGTCCGGCTGACCGAGCTGACCCCGGACCAGGCGTCGTATCTCGGCCTCCCGGTCGAAGGCCCGTACAAGTCAGACCACTACCGGTACTAGACCCCCCGCTCACCCAGCCCGGCCCCGGTCGTCCGGCGCGAGCGGCGAGTTGGTCAGATGGCGCGAACGACGGTTCCGCCGCACGACGTCGCCGACCTCGCGCTGGCCCCGGAGGGGGAGGCCCGGATCGCCTGGGCGGCGGGGCAGATGCCCGTGCTCGCTCAGATCCGGGCCCGCTTTGCCGAGCAGCGCCCGCTGCAGGACATCCGGATCGCGGCCTGCCTGCACGTGACGGCGGAGACGGCCAACCTGGTGCGCACCCTGCGGGCGGGCGGCGCGTCGGTGGCGCTGTGCGCGGCCAACTCGCTGTCGACCCAGGACGATGTCGCCGCCGCGCTCGTGCTCGAGGACCGCGTCGAGGTCCGGGCGCTGCGCGGTGAGGATCTGGACACATACGTAGCGCATGTGCTCGCGCTGCTCGAGGAGGCGCCGCAGATCACCCTGGACGACGGCGCCGATCTCCTCGTCACCGCTCACGCGCGCGGCGGTCCCGGGCTCGGCCGGCTGATCGGCGGGACCGAGGAGACGACGACCGGTCTCGTCCGGTTGCGCCGGCTGGAGGACGAGGGCACGCTGCGCTGCCCGGTGCTGGCGGTCAACGAGGCCCGGACCGAGCGCGCGCTCAACGATCGCCACGGGACGGGGCAGTCCGCGCTGGATGGGATCGTGCGGGCCAGCAACGTCCTGCTGGCCGGCAACCGGGTGGTCGTCGTCGGCTACGGCTGGGCCGGTCAGGGCATCGCCGAACGCGCCCGCGGGGCCGGCGCCGCGGTCGTCGTATGCGAGGTCGATCCGCTACGGGCGCTCGAGGCCCGGATGGCCGGCTATGACGTGATGACCTCGCTGCAGGCGGCCGAGCGCGGCGACATCTTCATCACGGTGACCGGGTCGCGCCGGGTGCTCCGCGGCGAGCACTTCGAGCGCATGAAGGACGGGGCGCTGCTCGCCAACGCCGGGCACTTCGACGTTGAGCTCGACCTGGACGAGCTTCGCGCTCTCGCCACGGGCGGGGTGCGCGCGGTGCGCCCGCTGGTGGAGCAGTACGAGCTGGGCGACGGGCGCCGGCTGAACCTGCTCGCCCACGGGCGGGTCGTCAACCTGGCCGCCGCGGAGGGCCATCCGGCCGCGGTCATGGACGTGTCCTTCGCGCTGCAGGCGCTGAGTGTGGAGGAGCTCGTCCGGCGACCGGGTGAGCTGGCCCCCGGGGTGCACCCGGTGACGGCGGCGATCGATCACGAGGTCGGCCGGTTGAAGCTCGCGGCGCTCGGCGTGCAGATCGACGAGCCGACGGCGGAGCAGGAGGATTACCGGCAGACCTGGACGTAAGCCCCAACCCGCCACGTTGAGGACCCCGCGGCCGGGGTAGCCTCCCCGGACCATGGAGGCCCAGAGGCAGCTGCGCGGTGGGATCGACCTCGGCGGGACGAAGATCGAGGCCATCGTCGTCGACGATGCCGACGAGGTCCTCGGCCAATCACGCGAGCCGACCCCCACCGAGGGCGGGCCGCCGGAGGTCGCCGCCCAGATGGCCGAGGCGCTGAAGGGCGCGGCCAGCCGGGCGGGGGTCGAGCCCGCGTCGCTGGTCGGTGTCGGGGTCGGCTCCCCGGGGGATGTCGACGAGGCCACCGGCACCGTTGCCAATGCCCGCAACCTGCCCAACTGGGACGCCGCCTACGAGCTCGGCCCCCAGCTTTCGGCGCGGCTCGGCCCGCCCGTGTTCGTCGGCAACGACGTCCAGGTCGCCACCCAGGCCGAATTCGACCTCGGCGCGGGCAAGCCGTATGACTCGGTGCTCGGCGTCTTCTGGGGGACGGGTGTCGGCGGCGGGCTGATTTTGGACCGCAGGCCGTGGCTGGGCCGCGGCGGCGCGGGCGAGATCGGCCACATGGTCGTCCGCCGCAACGGCGCCCACTGCCCGTGCGGCCGCCGGGGCTGCATGGAGGCGTATGCCGGTCGCGCGGCGATGGAGGCGCGAGCCCGTCGTGAGGTCGACAGTGGGGCCAAGACCGACCTGTTCAAGCTCATGAAGCAGCGGGGACGAGCTCGTCTGACCAGCTCGGTCTGGGAGCAGGCCTACCGCCGCGACGACCCGCTCGCGATCGAGCTGATCGACCGGGCGGTCAAGGCCCTCGGCGCCGGGATCGCGTCGGCCGTCAACCTGCTCGACATCGAGGCGGTCATCATCGGCGGCGGGCTGGGCGTGCGCTTTGGGCAGCCGATGGCGGAGAGGATCGCCACCGAGATGCACCCGCACCTGTTCAACGACGCGCGGCCGCCGGCGGTGCGCGTCGCCGGGCTGGGCGACGCCGGCGGCGCCATCGGCGCGGCCATGCTGGTTCGCCCGGCGGTCGGCCGCCCAGCGCCCGCGAGGGCTTAACTCGCCGGCAACGCCGAATTAAGAACTCGCAGCCGGGTACGTTCCAGTACCACCCGGTACCGGTTATCTTTCCCCGCGGTCGCCTTGCCGGAAGATGGTGCTCGGCCGGTGGCTTTGGCAGGATGCCATTCGCCCGTGCGCCCAGCTCGGGAATCGCGAAGGAGGAAAGCCACATCAGCCCGTTCGGAAGCACGACTGGAGGGCCCTTGCCGGGACCCTCCGCGCCACGCCGTGTGCATCCGGACCGGAGTTCGTCTCGCACCAGCACGCTGGCTCGGATCGCCGCGCTGTCGGCGCTCGGCCTCGCGCTCGTCGTGGTGGCGCTCGTGATCTTCAACAGCGGCTCGAGCTACACGCTGCGCGCCGACTTCCAGAGCGCGAGCGGGCTCGTCACCGGCGACAACGTGCTGATCGGCCCGGCGACGGTGGGCACCGTGACCTCCATCGGGCTGACGCGCAACGGCCAGGCGCGGGTGGGGTTGTCGCTCAGCAAGGTCGCCGGCCTGCACCAGGGAACGGTGGCCCGCATCTACCAGGACTCCCTCTCCGGCATCGCCAGCAAGTACGTGGTGCTGGAGCCCGGACCCAACAGCGCTCCACCGCTGGCCAGCGGCGGGCTGATCGACTCCTCGCACACGTACGCCGAGGTCAACATCGACCAGCTGTTCGACACCTTCGATCCGCTCACCCGCGCCGGCCTGCAGGGTCTGGTCCGCGGCGAGGCGGCATCGCTGCAGGGGCGCGGGCAGGCGGCCAACAAGGCTCTGCAGTACCTGGCGCCGGGCCTGCAGAGCACCAGCCAGGTGACGGCCGAGCTCACGCGCGACCAGCCGGTCTTCGACCAGCTCGTCGTCCAGGGCGCCCAGGCGATGCAGGCACTGGCATCGCGCAGCCAGCAGCTGTCCTCGCTGATCTCCAACACGAGCGCCGCCACCGGCGCGATCGCCGGCCAGAGCCAGGCGCTCCAGCAGGCGCTGACGCTGCTGCCGGGGACGCTGCGGCGCTCCACGTCGGCGTTTGCCGGATTGCAGACGACGCTGAACTCCCTGGATCCGCTGGTCGCCGCGTCCAAGCCGGCCGTGCGCCGGCTGCCCCTGTTCCTGAGCCGGTTGCGGCCGTTCGTCGACGAGGCCATCCCCACGGTCGGTGCGCTGGACGGATTGATCCACAACCCATCCGGCACCGGCGACCTCACCGCGCTGGCCCAGTCCACCCCCGCCCTGGCCCGCATCGCGCGGAGCACCTTCCCGCAGCTGGTGCGCGGGCTCAACGATTCCCAGAACCAGCTCGACTACCTCCGCCAGTACACGCCGGACGTCCTCGCCGCGCTGACGAACCTGGGACAGGCAGGCGCCTACTACGACGCCAACGGGCATTACGTCCGCACCCAGCCCGCGCTGTTCCCGTTCGCCCTGGATTCACAGAACCAGCTCCAGACCCAGTTCCCGTCGCAGCGCTATCAGGGACTGCAGGCGGTGCGCAACCGCTGCCCGGGCAGCTCCGTGCAGCCCGCGCCGGACGGCTCGGCACCTCAACCGGTCCCCGGCTGCCAGACGTCATCGGTGCCGCCCGGGCCATGAGACGGCTGATGCTTGTCGCGGCCGTGCTGATCGTGGCGGCGATCGTCGTCGCCGTCGCCAACGGATCGAGCACGTCGACCGGCGGCACCTACCTGGTCCGCGCGATCTTCGACGACGCCTCGTTCGCCGTGCAGAGCGAGGATGTGCGGATCGCCGGCGCCAACGTCGGCAGCATCCGGTCGCTCGGCGTCACCGGATCGAAGAAGGCGGCGGTGACGCTGGCGATCACCGATTCGCGCTTCCGGGCCTGGCACGCCAACGCCACGTGCGCCATCCGGCCGCAGTCGCTGATCGGCGAGCAGTACGTCGACTGCGACCCGGGCAGCGCCGGCGCGCCGGCACTGGCGCGGATCTCCCACGGGCCCGGAGCGGGCAGCTACTACCTGCCGGTGGCTCGGACCAGCTCGCCGATCGATTCCGACATCGTCCAGAACATCTCCACCGAGCCGGTGCGCCAGTCGCTGGCGGTCATCATCGACGAGTTCGGAACCGGGCTGGCGGCCCGCGGGTCGGACCTGAACGCCGTCATTCATCGCGCCAACCCGGCGCTCGGCGATACCGACCGCGTGCTGCAGATCCTCGCCCGCCAGAACAGGACGCTCGCCCGCCTGGCCGGCGACTCCGACGCCGTCCTGGCCCCACTGGCCCGCGAGCGCACCCATATCTCCGGCTTCATCACTCAGGCCAACACCACCGCGGTGGCCAGCGCCGCCCGGGCGCGGGACATCTCGAGCACCTTCAGGCTGTTTCCCTCCTACCTGCGCCAGCTGCGCCCGCTGATGGCCGACCTGGGCACGCTGGCGGACCAGGGCACGCCGCTGCTGACCTCCCTGGGCCAGAGCGCCGGGGCCCTCGGCCGGCAGTTCGCCAACCTGACGCCGTTCGCCGACAAGGCGCGCACCGCGCTGACCGATCTCGGCGCGGCCGCCCAGCAGTCACAGCCGGCGCTCGTGGCCACCCTGCCCCTCGCGCAGCGACTCAACCAGCTCGGCACCGCCGGCCGGCCGACGTCGGCCAATCTGCAGAAGCTCCTGGCGAGCCTGAACAGCACCGGCGGGATCCAGCAGCTGATGAAGCTCCTCTTCAACGGCGCGGCGGCCGGCAACGGGTTCAACAGCCTCGGCCACTACGTCCGCGACCAGCCCCTCGTCTCCAGCTGCACCAACTACGCGACCAGCGCCGTGCCCGGCTGCTCGGCCAACTTCGCCGGCGCCTCGGCGGCGTCGGTGACGGCGGCGCGCCGCGACCCGGTCGTCACGAAGGCGGTGGCGTCGGCGTCGTCGGCGTCGTCGGCGACGGGGTCGACGGTGAAGGGGCTGCTGTCGTATCTGATCGGGAACCGGCCGTGAACCTGCGGCGGCGGCGCGACGCGTGGTGGGCGGGCAATCCGGTGCTGATCGGCGCCCTGACGGTGCTCGTGACGTTCGTGGCCGTGTACCTGGCCTACAACGCCACCAACGGGCTCCCGTTCGTCCCCACCTACGATCTGCGCGTTCAGGCCGCCGACGCCAGCGAGCTGACCAAGGGCGACGACGTCTACCTGGGCGGGTCGCTCGTCGGCATCGTCTCCAGCGTCGTGGCGACGCGCACGCCGACGGGCCGGCCGATCGCGCTGCTCAACCTCCACCTGCGCAAGAGCGTCGAGCCGCTGCCGGTCGACTCGTCGTTCACCGTACGCCTGAAGGGCACGATCGGGCTGAAGTACCTGCAGGTCACGCTCGGTCACGACAAGCGCTGGTTCTCCAATGGCGCCACCGTCCCGATCAGCCAGGAGAGCACGTCGGTCGATTTCGACCAGGTCCTGTCGATGTTCAACCCGCCGACCAGGGTCGGCGTGCAGCGCACGACGATCGGCTTCGGCGAGGCGCTGGCGGGCCGCGGCTATGACCTCAACAACGCGATCGGCGCCTTCCTCCCGCTGCTGGCCGACCTGGGACCCGTGGCGCGCAACCTGTCGTCACCGCGCACCAACCTGGGCGGCTTCTTCCGCGGTCTCGCCGGCTATGTCGGCGCGCTGGCCCCGGTCGCACAGACCCAGGCCTCGCTGTTCACCAACCTGGACACGACCTTCCGCGCGCTGGCCGGCGTCGCCGTCCCCTCCCTGCAGGACACCATCTCCCAGACGCCGCCCATGTTCGAAGCGACGATCACGGGCAGCGCGGTCATCCGCCCGTTCCTGACGGACACCGCCGCCCTGCTCGGCGACCTGCGTCCCGGAGCGGCCACGCTGCCGCAGAGCGCGCCCGTGCTGGCGCAGACGTTCGCGATCGGAACGCGCAACCTGCCGGGCACCGCGGCGCTCGACCGGCGGACGGTGGCGCTCTCCAAATCGGTCGCCGGCTACGGCCAGACGCCCGCGGTCCAGCAGGGCCTGGACCGCCTGACGCTCACGCTGTCCAAGCTGGGGCCGCCGCTCGCCTTCCTGACGCCGGCGCAGACGTCGTGCAACTACGTGACGCTGTTCCTGCGCAACGGCGCCGGCCTCCTGAGCGAGCACGTCAGTCAGGGAACCCTGCTGCGCTTCGTGCAGATCGCCATCGATGACCTGCCCGGCCGGGAGTCCGGACCGTCCAGCCACGTCTACACCGGCGCGGCCGGCGGCGCCTCCGGACCGCTGCACGTCAACCCGTACCCATACACGAATGCGCCCGGCCAGCCGGCTGCCTGTGCTGCCGGTAACGAGCCCTACTCGGCCGCGCATGCCGTGATCGGCAACCCGGCCGGGCACCTGTCGCTCAAGACCGAGGTCACCAAGAGGAGTGGCAAGTGAGGCGCCACCAGCCCCGAGTGAGCAACTGGTGGGCGGGCGTCCTCGCCGCCGTCGTTATCCTCGCCGCCTGCTACCTCGTCTTCGGCGGGTCGCTCCCGTTCCAGAGCGCGCCGTATCAGCTGAAGGCGACGTTCACGGTGCAGACCGAGCTGCACATCGGCTCGCCGGTGCGCATCGCCGGCGTCAACGTCGGCACCGTGACGCAGATCCAGCGGATCTCCGCCTCCTCGCCCGCGGCCGTCGCCACCATGTCCATCCAGCGCAACGGCCTGCCGATCCACGCCGATGCGAGCGCCGACATCCGCCCGCGACTGTTCCTGGAGGGCAACTACTACGTCGATCTGCGTCCCGGAACGCCCCAGGCGCCGACGCTCGGCTCCGGGCACACCCTCCCGGCGTCACAGACGACCGGACCCGTGCAGCTCGACCGTGTGCTCTCCGCCCTCAGCTCCAACACGCGCACCAACCTCCAGACCGTGCTGGCCGGCCTCGGCCAGTCGCTGAACGGCCAGCCGACCGCGGCCCAGGACGCGAGCCAGGATCCGAGCGTGCGCGGGCTGACCGCCGCGCAGGCCCTCAACCAATCCCTCAAGTACGCCGCGGGCGCGTTCAAGGCGTCGACGATCGTCAACGCCGCGCTGCTCGGCCAACAGCCCCACGACCTCAGCGGTGTCGTCTCCGGCAACGCGCGCATCTTCTCGGCCCTGGCCTCGCAGCAGACCCACCTGTCGGACCTGGTCAGCACCTTCAACGCCACGATGGGCGCTCTGGCCTCGCGCCAGCAGAACCTGAGCACGACCATCGGCCTGCTGCCCCCGCTCCTGCGCACCGCCGACAGCGCGCTCGGTCCGCTCCAGGCGTCCTACGGGCCCACGCAGCAGTTCGCGCGGGACCTGACGCCGAGCATCAAGCAGCTGGCTCCGACGATCACCGCCGGACTTCCCTGGGTCGCTCAGTCGACGGCACTGCTGTCGCCCGGCGAGCTGGGGGGTCTGTTGTCTGACCTGACGCCCGCCGTCCAGGGCACCTCGGCGACGCTGAACGCGGCGAAGGCGCTGCTGACGGGATCCGACGCGCTGGCCCGGTGCTTCGTCCACACCGTGATCCCCACCGGTAACCAGCGGATCCAGGATCCGCCGCTGACGACGGGGCTCCAGGCCTACCAGGAGCTCTTCCAGTCGGCGGTCGGTCTTGGTGGAATCGGCCAGAACTTCGACGGCAACGGGCGCTATGTCCGCTCCACCGCCGGGGGCGGTTCTGACCGGGTGGCGACCGGCTCGCTGCCGGGCGGAGGTCCGCTGTACGGGAATGCCGTGCTGCCGTCGCTCGGCACCCGGCCCGCCTATCCCGGTTCCGCCCCGCCGCTCGTCGGCACCGTCCCCTGCTACCAGAGCGCCCCCGCCAATCTCAACGCGGCCAAGACGGGGGTGGGGCCGTGAAGCGCGCGATCGCCACCCACCGGCGCGACTTCATCGCCATCGCCGGGCTCGTCCTGGCGGCGATCGCCGTGACCATCTACATCCTGGATCACCAGCCGGCGTTCGTGTTCGGCCAGAGCTACTACACGGTGCAGGCGCCGTTCGCCGAAGCTGCGGCTGTCACCCCCGGCCAGGGCCAGGCGGTCACGATCGCCGGCGTCCAGGTCGGCCAGGTGGGTGGCGTATCGGTCCACGACGGCCAGGCGGTGGTGACGATGAACATCTACAAGCGGTACGGGCCGATCTACCGCAACGCCACCGTGCTGCTGCGCCCGCGGACGCCGCTCAAGGACATGTACCTCTCGCTGGATCCGGGGAGCCGGAGCACCGGTGCCGTCCCCAACGGCGGCACGCTCAGCGCGGCCAACACCCAGCCGGATGTCGACGTCTCGCAGATCCTGTCCTCGCTGGACGCCGATACGCGCAACTACCTGATCCTGCTGCTCGCCTCCGGAGCCCAGGCGTTTCATGACCACGGCTCCAGTGCGGAGGCGCCGAGTCAGGCCGCGGTGGCGGCGCTGCAGGGGACGTTCAAGCGCTTCGCCCCGCTCAACCGCGACACCCAGACGTTCGCCGGCCTGCTCGCGACCCGTCAGCGCAACCTGCACCGCGCCATCCACAACCTCAACCTCGTCGCCGGTTCGATCGGCGGCGTCGACACGCAGCTCGCGTCGCTGATCAGCGCGTCGGACGCCAACTTCGCGGCCATCTCGGCCAACGACGCGCAGCTTCAGTCGGCGCTCTCGCTGTTCCCGGGGACGCTGCGGCAGACCACCCAGACCCTGGGCAAGGTGCGCTCGTACGCCGCCGCCGGCACCGTGACGCTCCACGCCCTCCAGCCGTTTGCGCAGAACCTCGGCCCGGCGCTGCGGGCCGCTCGGCCGCTGTTCCGTGACACGACCCCGGTCATCGCCAACCAGCTGCGGCCGTTCTCGACGGCGGTGCAGCCGCTGGCCCGTACCCTGGCGCCCGCCGCGGCCAAGCTGAAGCTGACGATCCCGTCGCTGACCAGCTCGATCGGCGTGCTCAACACGCTGTTCGACACGCTTGCCCACCAGCCCAGCGGCGGCGGGCAGAGCTACCTGTTCTGGGGTTCGTGGCTGGCCCACATCGCCGACAGCCTCACGAGCGCTCAGGACGCCAACGGACCCGTCCTCCAGGGCATCTTCATGGGGACCTGCCCCGAGCTGAACTTCTTCGAGGGGCAGCTGCAGCCCAACAGCGAGCCCCTCGGCGTGATCCTCGACCTCCTCAATCCGCCGGCGCTGGCCTCGCTGCCGGGCGTGACGCCGGTCGCCGGCACGACCCAGTACTCCTGCCCCAGCACCCCATGAACAAGCAGCGGCCCAGCAACTTCGCCATCTTCACCATGTTCGCCTTCACGGCGTCGTGCGTGGGGCTGCTGATCTTCCTCTGGCTCTCGTTCGGCGGCAGCCTGCCCCTGGCGCCCCAGGGATACCGGGTCAGCGTCGAGTTCGACCAGGGGGTGGAGCTCGGTTCCCAGGCGCAGGTGCAGATCTCCGGGGTTCCCGTCGGACGCGTCGTCACCGTCAGTCCTGATCGCCGCACAGGCCTCTCCAGGGCGGTCCTCGAGATCGACCGGCAGTTCGTGCCCCGGCCGGCGGACACGCACGCCATCCTGCGGGCCAAGACGCTGCTGGGGGAGACGTACGTGGAGCTGTCGCCGGGCAGTCCCAACGGGGCGAAGATCCCGGACGGCGGCAGCATCCCGCAGGCCCAGGTGGCGCCGACCGTCCAGCTCGACCAGATCTTCTCGACGTTCGATCCGGCGACGCGCAGCGCGTTCGAGACATGGATGCAACAGGGCGGAATCGCGCTGACCAACCGCGGACAGGCCTTCAACGCGGCCTTCGCCGACCTGTACCCCTTCGCCACCAACGTCGACTCGGTGCTGAGCGTGCTGCGGCGCCAGGGAGCGGCCACCAGCACGCTGCTGCGCGACGGCGGCCAGGTGTTCTCGGCGCTCAGCCGCTCCCCGGCCGCGCTCCAGTCGTTCGTGCGCAACAGCAACACGCTGTTCGCCGCCACTGCCGCCCGCAACGCCGACCTGGCCGCCACGATCCGGGCCTTTCCGGCATTCCTGGCCGAGACCCGGTCGACGATCAACCGCCTGACCACGTTCTCGCAGACGACCAAGCCGCTGGTCGACGAGCTCCGGCCGGCCGCGGTGCAGCTGACCCCGGTCCTGCAGTCGACCGTGACGCTGGCGCCGGAGCTGCGCAGCCTGATGGTCGACATCGCGCCGCTGACGCGAGCCTCGAGGGCCGGGTTCCCGGCGCTGTCGGACTTCCTGAACGCCGGCATCCCCTTCCTGGTGCGGCTGAAGCCGTACCTGGGCGGCCTCGTCCCGGTGATCGACTACATCAACGCCTACCGGGCGGAGGTCGCCGGGTTCTTCGCCAACAGCACCGCCACCACGGAGGGAACGCAGCCGTCGGCGTACGGCGGCAACCAGCACTACCTGCGGATCTCCAATCCGATCAACCCGGAGCTGCTGACGACGTATCCCACCCGGCCGTCGAGCAACCGCAGCAACGCCTACCTGGATCCCGGGGGCTACAACCAGCTGGTCAAGGGCCTCAGCGTGTTCGGCAGCTACCTGTGCACCAGCCACCCGTTGCCGACCATCGGATCTTCACTTTCGCAGAGCACAACTTCCGTGACGGGCACCGTGTTAACCCTCGCGCAACTCGTCGCCAGGTACTACTACACGCCTACGCCCGGGGGCCCGCCCTGCACCATGCAGGCGCCACTCGGCAGCGTGACGGCCCACCAGAACCAGAGCTTTCCCCATCTTCAACCCCTTCCGTGAGCGCTGACCCCTCCCGGCGCCGCTCACGCTGAAGACCAATCAACAACAAGGAGGAGTCATTTGCGACGCATAGCACTGATCGCCGTGGCGGTTGGAATGCTCGTGGCCGCGGGGGCGGCCTACGCCGCAACCCAGATCAACACCTACACCGCGACGCTCAAGTTCTCGCCCAAGCGAGCGGGGACGGCGAGCAAGCCGGTGCC
>DASZMK010000202.1:0-8069 GCA_035551855.1 Solirubrobacteraceae bacterium | reverse complement strand
GTGAGGGGGCAGCGGGGGTCGGTGAGGGGGCAGCCGGGGTCGGTGAGGGGGCAGCGGGGGTCGGTGAGGGGGCAGCGGAGGTCGGTGAGGGGGCAGCGGGGGTCGGTGAGGGGGCAGCGGGGGTCGGTGAGGGGGCAGTGGGGGCAGCGGGGGCCCGGCCGTCACCGTCGGAGGCGGCCGTCCCAGTGGGTAGACCGTTTCCGTCCGCCGCTCCCATGGTCGCCTCGGCCGGCAGCGGGCGCGTGGACAGCTTGCGGCGGCGCTCCGGCAGGATCCCCTGGGGGCGGAACCACAGGAAGACCAGGATCAGGCAGCCGATCACGACCCACTGCAGCGCGGGAATCAGGTTGGGGTTGCCGGCGACCGGCGGGATGTACCGGGTCGCCTCCTCGAACGCGACCGGGACGAGGATGGCGCCGAGGATCGCCCCCCGGTGGTTGCCCAGCCCCCCGATGATGACCGCCGCGAACAGGACGACGGTCTCCGCGTAGCCCCACGCCTGCGGGTCCCACAGGTTGATGAAGCCGACGAGCACGCCGCCGGACAGGCCGGCGATGGCCCCGCCGATGACGAGCGACGAGGTCCGCAGCGACCGCAGGTTCTTGCCCAGGGAGTCGGCGACCAGGTCGTTGTCGCGCATCGCCCGCAGCGTCCGGCCGAATGGCGAGCCGGTGATGCGCTGCACGAACCAGTAGGTGCCGAGGGCGAGCAGGATCGCGGCGATCCCGTAGCCCCACTGGTATGACCCGGACTGCGGGTTGAAGTGGCTCTGCAGCGGGGAGGGCACGAGCGACAGCCCGGCCGCGCCGTTGAACAGCGGCACGTAGTTGTTGACGAGCAGGTTGAACATGACCGCTGTGACGAGCAGGCCGACGGCGGCGAAGTCGCCGCGCAGCCGCCGCCCCACGATCGCCGCGAACGGGATGGCGAGCAGGCCACCGACGATCGCGGCGCCGATCCACGGCAATGGGAACGGCAGGTTCCAGCCGAGGATGTAATGCTGGAAGCCGCCGTTGGCGCCGGAGGAGGGGAGGGACAGGACGCCGGCTGTGTAGGCGCCGGCCGCCTGGAAGATGATGAAGCCGAAGTTGGTGACCCCGCCGACGCCGAACTGCTGGCTCAGCCCCAAGCAGGCGATCGCGTCGACTCCGGCGTAGACCAGCAGGTTGGTGATGTAGTAGATCACGTGCGCTCAGGCCCGTCCCGCCTCGGCCGGCGCTCCCAGCAGGCCGGTGGGGCGCACCGCCAGCATCGCCAGCAGGATGATGAACGCGATGACGTCCTTGTAGTCGGAGACGACGACCGCGGCGCTCATCTCGGTCGCCAGGCCGATGACGAGCGCCCCCAGCATCGCTCCGTAGGGCTCCCCGGGGCCGCCGAGGAACACCGCGGCGAGAATCAGCACGAGAAACAGGTCGGTGCTCGTCGCGCCGAACGTCCCGGAGTTCATCGCGAACGTCGCGCCCGCGAGCCCGCACAGCGCTCCGCTGATCAACCACGTGAGCATCACGACCCGGCCGGTGCGGATGCCGCAGTTACGCGCCAGGTTGGGGTTCGCGGCGGTGGCGCGCATCGCCTTGCCGAGCTTGGAGTACCGGATGAGCGCGTGCACGAGCAGCATCACGACGAGGCTCAGGGCGATGATGACCACCTGGACGACGGACAGCTCGATCGACCCGGCCCTGATGTTGGCGCCCTGGCTCATGGTGTACGAGACATTGGTGGCGCCGGCCAGCGCCTGAGTACCGAACTCGAGGATCAGCGTCATCCCGAGGGAGACGATGACCATCGCGATCGGCGAGCTGCCCCGGCGCTGGAACGGCGTGTACACCACGGTGTTGAGGAACACCGACAGCAGCCCTCCGGCGGCGATCGCGGCCAGAATGGCGATCCAGATGTTGACGCCGGCGTTGTTGAGGGCGTACGCCGCGTACGCGGACACGATCATCACCGCTCCGTAGGCCAGGTTCAGGACGTTCGAGACCGCGAACTGGAGCGTGAACCCCACCGCCGCCAGGGCCAGGACGGCGGCGCTGACGACGCCGAACCCGGCCGAGGTGACGATGAGGCTGCCGAATACGAGCATTGCGACTCTTACAGTCCGAGCGCTCGCAGCTGGCTGACCGACAGGTTCCCGGCGACGTTGACCGCGCCTGACGGCGAGTACGTGTCGACCTGGAAGAGGCCGGCCGAGTCGTGGTAGGCGTCGAAGTTCGTCGGGCCTCCGGGACCCTCGTAGCGGATCTGCTTGCCGGCCTTCAGGGCGGCGGCGCCGTCCGCGAACGAGTGGACCACGGTGGCCCCGGGAACCCCGTCCCCGATCTTGAGGATGTACGGCATGAACACCGACGGCGACGTGCTCTTGGCCGCCGTCATGGCCAGCGCCGCCAGGTTGATGCCGTCGTACAGGTGGACCGCTCCCGGCGCGGTCAGGTACGTCGCGAAGTTGCCGGTGCTGCCCACCTTGCCCTTCTCGGCGAACATCGCCTTGGAGAACGCCTGGTAGGCCGGCCCGCTCGTCTCGGTGACGAGGTTGTCGGCGGAGAAGTTGGAGGCGAGGGTGCTCGCTCCCACGGCCGCCGCGACCGACTTGTACCAGTCCGGCGAGATCGTCGCCGACGTGCCGATCACCGGGATCATCTTGCCGCCGTCGAGCTGCTTGACCTCGGTCAGGAACGACGCCTCGGTCGGGCCCAGAGCCTCGGTCATGATCACGTCCGGCTTGGCGCCGACGATCTTCGCCGCCTCGGTCCGGAACGTCGTCGCGTTGAGGTCCAGCGTCTCGTTGGCGACCAGCGTCATCCCGGCCTTCTTGATGGCCGCGACCGCCGGGCCGACGAACGTCTGCGACCCGATGTCGTTGCCGAACGCGAGGGCGACCCGCTTATACCCCTTCTTCTGGGCGATCGCCGTCATCGCGTAGGACTCCGACAGGTCAGGCGGGACGAGCCGGTAGAAGTAGGGGAACTTGACGTGATCGAACTCCGACTGGCCGGTCATGCAGAACGACACCGTCTTGTCGGAGCCGAAGATCGGCACGACCGATGCAGCCTCGTCGGAGGTGCAGCCGATGACGAGCGCCGGGCTTCCGGAGGCGTACATCTGGTGGACGGCGGGCACGGCGTCGGCCGGGTCACCGCGGGTGTCGACCGCCTTGCAGCCGAGCTGATGTCCGTTCACGCCCCCGGCCGAGTTGATGGCCGAGGTGGCCGCGTCGCAGGAGACCAGGTATGTGGGGCCTAGGGCGCCGTCGGTCCCGGTGAAGGGGGCGACGTCGGCGACGGTCAGAGATGATCCACCGCCTGAGCTGCTGCTCGAACCTCCACCCCCCGCGGCGTTGGATGAGCTGTTCGAGCTGCCCCCGCAGCCGGCGGCGGCCAGCGCAAGCACCGCGGCGACCACCGCCGTCAGCAGCGCCCGGCGTGACCCGGCTGTCAATCTGCTTGCACACATGGTTTCTCTCTCCTCGTGCGACGGTGGGCGGGTTAGAACGTGGCCTTGTCCGAAACGGGTGGGACCCAGGGCCAGCCGGCGCGGTCGCCGTCCTCGGCGACGACTCGGTTGGCGATCCGTCCCAACCCGTCCACGGCGACCTCCAGCAGATCGCCCGGCGTCAGCCACACCGGCGGGGTGCGCGCGAACCCGACACCCCCCGGGGTGCCGGTCGCGATCACGTCGCCGGGGCGCAGCGTGGTGAACGACGAGACGTACTCGATGCACCGCGGGATGTCGAAGATCATCTGCGCCGTGCTCGCCGACTGCATGACCTCACCGTTGAGCGTCGTGGTCAGCTGGACGTCGGAGGCGTCGAGCTCGTCGGTGGTCACGACCTCCGGGCCGATCGGCATGGTGGCGTCGAAGTTCTTGCCCGGGGTCCACTGCGTCGAGGCTCGCTGCCATTCGCGCGCGGTTCCGTCCATCACGATCGTGTAGCCGACGATGGTCGACAGGGCGTCCTGCGCCGGGATGTAACGCCCGCCACGCCCGACGACGAGTCCGAGCTCTCCTTCGAAGTCGAAGCGCGACGTGAGATCCGGCTTGATCAGCTCCCCGTACGGCGCGGCCACGGACTCGGCGCCGCGGACGAACAGCTCCGGCCACTTGGTGGGGGGACGGCCGCCCTCGAGCGCGTGCTCGACGTAGTTGACGCCGAAGCACAGGATGCGCCGGGGTGATGGCACAGCCGGGCCGTACTCGGCCTCGGCCAGCTCACGGCCCTCCTCCTCGGCGGCGCGTTGGACGAGCTCGACGACCTCCGGGCCGCCGGCCAGCACGGCGTTCAGGTCCGAGAGCCGGTCATCCCCGGTGGCATTGGCCACGTCAACGTAGCCATTTCGCCCGCGAACGTGCAGGCGCAGTCCTCCGTCCGTGATCACGGTGGCAAGTCGCACGGCTGGTGTGTCTCCTTCCCTCTGGAACCGCGCACCGGACCGGATGGGTGCGATGCGTCGGATTGGTTGGAACGTACCGAAGCCTGTAATTCAAGTCAAATTGCCACGATTAGGGTTCGGTGAAACCCGCTGAAGGTCTGATAGGTTGCAGATCGCCGCCGGTCTTCGGTTTAATGGCTCCGCCCGTTATCCGTCCTCACTCCAGCCCAGCCCCCCGCCATGGCGGTCTCACCTTCTCCCGCTCAACCCCAGCCACCCGTCTACGGGCGTCAGCTTGCCCAGCTCATCCTCGCCCGCTGTGAGGACTCGGCGTACGCGCCCGGAGGGAGGCTGCCGACGGAGCGGAGCCTGGCCACCGAGTTCGGCGTCACGCGAACCGTCGTGCGTCACGCCCTGGCCGTGCTGGAGGCCGAGGGCAGGATCTCCCGCGAGGTCGGCCGGGGGACGTTCCTCCGAGCGCCCGGGCCACAGGCGTCCGGAGCAGCCGGGGACGGTGGACTCCGCGACGTCACCGAGGTGGGGCCGGCCGATGTCATGGCGGCGCGCCGGCTGATCGAGCCGCAGGTGCTGCCGCTCGTCGTCGCGTGGGCGACCCACCGGGACTTCGATGAGCTGCGCCGGTGCCTGGCGGGCGGCGCGGGCGCCGAGAACGCCGCCGAGTTCGAGGTGTGGGACTTCGCCCTGCACCATGCCATCGTCGTGGCCAGTCGCAACCAGTTGCTCGTGGCGATGTACGGCGTCGTCGAGCGGGCCCGGAAGGGCGAGATCTGGGGCAATCTGAAGTTGCGCAACGACTCGCGGGAACGCCGGGACACCTACCAGGCCGATCACGTGCAACTGGTCGACGCGCTCTGTGCCCGTGAGGCCGGCGAGGCGGTTCGCGTCATGCAGATGCACCTGGAGCGCGTCGAGGCCAACCTGCTCAAGGCCCAGCCCCAGGCGGCCGACTGAGCCGCCGCCCGGCGGGCGGCCGGCTCAGCGACCGAGCCGGCGGGCCGTCTCGGCGGCGCCGTCGCGGACGAGCATCGTCAGCCGCTCCACCACGAGGTCGCGCCACACGGCGTCGGCCGCGAGCTCCGGGGCGAAGATCTCCTCCAGCGCCAGCAGCCGGTCCACGACGTCCGCCGGGGCTGACCGGCCTCCCAGCTGCCGGGCGATGGTGTCGGCCAGCGGGTCCTCGACCGGCAGCTCCCCACCGGCGTCGGTGCGCCGGGCGCTGACGAAGCGCATCCAGGCGGCGACTCCGAGCGCCGTGAGCCCGGGTGCGGCGCCGGCCCGGCGGCGGTCCAGTGCGGTCGCCAACAGGCGCTGGGGCAGCTTCTGGCTGCCGTCGGATGCCACCTGCAGGGTCCGGTAGCGCAGCCCCGGATTGGCGAAGCGCTTCACGACCTCGTCCTGGTAGGCGTCGAGGTCAAACCCACCCGGGACCTGCAGCGTGGGCGCCACATCGTCGGCCATGAGGCGGCGGATCAGCGCCGCGAACGGCGTGCCGGGCGCGATGGCGTCAGAGATCAGCTCATGGCCGGCGAGAGCGCCCAGGTAGGCGATCGCGGAATGGCTGCCGTTGAGCAGGCGCAGCTTGATCTGCTCGTAGGGGCCGACGTCGGCGGTGAGGATGGCGCCGGCGCGCTCCCAGGCGGGGCGGGGACCCGCGAAGTCATCCTCGATCACCCACTGCGCGAAGGGCTCCGTCACGACGACGCCCTCGTCGGCGAGGTGCAGGGCGGCCGCGGTCCGCTCCCGGTCGCGGGCGGTCGTGGCCGGGACGATCCGGTCGACCATCGTCGACGGGAAGCGCACGTGGTGCTCGATCCAGCTCAGCAGCGCATCGCCGTCAACGAGTTGCCCGGCGAACTCCCGCACCAGCCCGGCGAGCAGGCGACCGTTGGACGGGAGGTTGTCGCAGGAGATGATCGTCACCGGGGCGCTGCTCTCGCGGCGCCGGCGATCAAGTCCGCCGGTGAGCTGGCCGATGACCGTCCGGCTGCCGCGATCGGCGAGATCGGCCGCGATGTCCGGGTCCTGCAGCCGCAGCCGCCCGGTGGCCGGATCGTGGCGGTACCCCTTCTCGGTCACCGTGAGCGTGACCACCTGCGTGGAGGGCGCCGCCAGGCGGTCGGACAGACGCTCGGGAGCGGCCCGCGCCCACAGCAGCTCGCGCACCGCCCCCACCACGCGCAGGCTCTCCCCGTCACCGCTGCGGGCGGCGACCGTGTAGAGGCCGTCCTGGGGGGAGAGCTGCTGAACGACGCCCGCGCCGCGCTGCGTGACCCCGCAGATGCCCCAGGACCCGCCGCCGGCGGCGACGGCATCCTCGGTGAAGACGGCCTGGTGGGCGCGGTGAAAGGCGCCGATGCCGAGATGGACGATGCCGACCGCCAGCGAGCCCGGATCGACGCGCGGCCGGAGCGCCGGCGCGAGCTCCGGCAGGGTGTCGAGGGAGAGGCGTCGCACGGTGTCAGGGCTCGTCGTCGTGCGGGTGATTCTGGCGAAACCGCTCCTGGGCCTCCCGGATCACCCCGTCGGCGGCAGAGCTTCCCGGGCCACGGAGTGCCGGGCCAGGAGGTAGTAGACGCCGCCGCCGAACACCGCGCCCATGAACACGCTGAAGTCCGCGCCGGCGGTCACCGACGACAGCGGGCCCTTCCACACGGTCGTGTCCAGCCACGACGCCGCCGCGCACATCCCCACCAGCTGGGCCACCACCCCGGGGGCATGGACGCCGCCGTTGCGCCAGTAGACCCCCCGGCGGCCGCTGAGCAGCGACGGCGAGTCATAGCTCCCCCGGCGCAGCCGCCAGTCGACGAGGAAGATCGCCACCCACGGGGCGATCCAGACGATCATGAACAGCAGGAAATCCGTGATGAAGGTGTTGAACGACGCCGAGAAGACGGTGACGGCGGTCAGCGCGCCGGCGACGGTGGTGTCGATCAGGACCGTCTGCCAGCGGCGGATGCGGGGGACGATCGCCTGCAGGGTCAGGCCTGACGAATACAGGTCGACGCTGTTGATCGCGAACAGCTGGATGACGACGAAGATCAGGTACGGGACCAGAAACCAGCCGGGGAACGCGTGGGGGAGCCCGGAGATCGGATCGGTGGCGGAGCTGACGGCGGTCGCCACCGCGGCGCCGAGCAGGCTGAGCAGCGTCGACGCGATGTAGCCGCCGAGCGCCACCGAGACCACGAGCCGTTTGCGGCTCGTGTCCGGCGGGAGATACCGCGAGTAGTCGTTGGCGTTCATCACCCAGCCGTAGCCGCCGGCCGACAGGATCAGCGCCAGGCCGATCGTCATCGTCTCCCAGCTGGCGTTGCCTCCGGCACCGAGATGGACCTTGGGGAGCGTGAGGATCGCCAGCAGGATGAAGAGCACGATGAACGGCACGACGAGCCACCGCAGGACGCGCACCATCGTCCCGTGCCCCAGGAGCGGGAGGACGAGCTGGACCGCGGCCGCGGCGATGATGAGCCCCACCTTCAGGCCGGTGGAGGAGTGCACACCCCCCTTGGAGGCGAGCGCCAGGCCGGCGAGCACGACGAGCGCCAGCCCCTCGGTCTCATACCCCACCTGCGTGATCCAGTTGAACACCGAGACCAGGCGGGCGCCGTTGGGCCCAAACGGAGCGCGGGTGATGGCGAACACCGACGTGCCCGCGGCGGGTCCCTGGAGGCTGCCGAT
>DASZMK010000201.1:0-2733 GCA_035551855.1 Solirubrobacteraceae bacterium | reverse complement strand
TTCCGCAGGCCTTCGCGCTCCTGAACCCGTCCCGCGAACTCGCCGTCCTTACCGGGCCCGCGCTGTCGGGGCTCCTGATCGCGGTCAGCGGCCCGGGGCTGATGTACGTGGTCGACGCGGCGACCTACGCGATCCTCATCGTCGACCTTGCCCTGATCCGGATCGGCGACCTTCCCGGCGCGCCGCGCGATGAGTCGGTCTGGCACCAGGTCGCCGAGGGCTTCGTGTTCATGCGGCGGCGCCGGATCGTGTGGATGATGATGTCGCTCGACCTGTCCGCGACGCTCTTCTCGTCTTACCGGGTGGTCTTGCCGGCCCTCGCCCTGCACCGGCTCCATATCGGCGCCGCCGGCTACGGCCTGCTCTCGTCCGCGCCGTCGCTCGGCGCGCTGCTGGCCACCTATGTCGTCTTCCGGCTGGTGGGACACGGCCGGCGGCTCGGCCACGTGCTGCTGACCTCGACGGTCGCCTACGGGCTGAGCGCGATCCTGCTGGCCCGGGCGGGCGACGTGCCCCTGGTGGTGACCGCGCTGCTGCTGCTTGGCGCCTGCGACGCGATGACCACGACGATCCGCCAGGCCGCGGTTCAACTCGAGACCCCGCACGAGTTGCGGGGCAGGGTTTCGGCGATCTACCAGATGGCCTCGAAGGGCGGCCCCGCCCTCGGCGACACGCTGATGGGCTCGGCGGCCGGCGCGCTTGGCCCCGGCGTCGCCCTGGTGCTCGGCGGCGTGCTCACGATCGCGTACGTCGGCGCCTTCCTCGGACGCGCCAATCCTGTGCGCCGGTACGCTGGCGCTGCCGCGCCGCCCGCAGCGGACACAGTGCCGCCAGAGCAAGACGATGCGAGCCTTGACAAGGGACAGAGCATTGGTATTACCATTGCACCACCCTGAGAGACGTGGAGGAGCCTTGGCCAAGGACGCGCTGGTTTCCGAGAAGATGGCGAAGAATTTCGCCAAGGAGAAGGATTCCCCTTACGTCCGGTGGGTGGAGGCGGAGGGCCTCGACATCATCGCCGCTCATTACATCCCCGACCTCAACACGGTCGAGCTGAAGCCCTGGGAGCGGCGGGGCGGCCGTGGGGTGTTCATCAACCACGAGGCCTCAAGGACCTCCAACGACTGCTACGTCTGCGAGATCCCGGCCGGCGGCAAGCTCGCACCCCAGCGGCAGCTGTTCGAGGAGATGATCCTGGTCCTGTCCGGCCGCGGCTCGACGACGGTCTGGAACGACGCCGGCGCTAAGGTCACGTTCGAGTGGGGTCCGGGATCGCTCTTCGCGATTCCGCTGAACACCTGGCACCAGCACTTCAACGGCTCGGGAGCGGCGCCGGCGCGCTTCGTCTCGTCGACGAACATGCCTCCGATCATCAACCTCTACGACGAGGCGGAGTTCGTCTTCAACACCCGGCATGACTTCCTCGGTCGGTTCAACGGCGAGCCCGACTACTTCGCCGCCAAAGACGAGCGTGAGGGCCTCCTGCTCAAGACGAATTTCGTCGCCGACGCGGTCAACCTGCCGCTCGCGGCGGCCAAGGAGCGCGGCGCCGGCGGCGGCCACATCCGCTTCATGATGGCCAAGGGCTCGATGAACAGCCACATCTCCCAGTTCCCGGTGGCGACGTACAAGAAGGGGCACCGGCACGGCCCGGGCGCCCACGTGATTATCCTGACCGGGCAGGGATTCAGCCTCATGTGGCCGGAGGGCGAGGCGCCCAAGCGCTACGACTGGAAGCCGGGAACGCTCATCGTCCCGCCGAACATGTGGTTCCACCAGCACTTCAACACCGGGGACACTCCGGCCCGGTACCTCGCGTTCAAGCACGAGGCGGTTTCGATCCGCAACGCCCAGGGAGTGCCGAAGGCGTGGATCAGCCGGCGGATCGGCGGCGACCAGATCGACTACGTCGACGAGGCGCCGGTCGTGCGCGAGACTTTCGCCAAGGCCCTGGCGGAAAGGGATCTCCTCCCGGCGATGGACGCCGCGTACGCAGCCGAACTCGACGACCTTCCGCCGCTTCCCGGCGAGGTGACGCCGACCGCATGACCGGGCAGCACAGCGGCCACGGTCACGGTGACGGCCACGCTCACGGCCCCGGCGACGACCATGACGTCCCGCTGGAAGACAACCCCCTCTGGCAGCAGGACAACGTCCAGCTGCACAGCGTCGGGATCGACATCGGATCATCGGGTACCCAGGTCGCGTTCTCCCGCCTGCACCTGCGCCGGCTCAGCGAGGACCTCACCAGCCGGTACGTCGTCGTGCGACGGGACACGCACTTCGAATCCGAGGTTTGCCTCACGCCGTACGCCGGCGAGGTGCAGATCGACGCGATGGCGCTCGGGGCCATCCTCGACAAGGCGTACGCCGACGCGCACGTGGTGCCGGAGGACGTCGATACCGGGGTGGTGATCCTCACCGGAGAGGCACTGCGAAGGCGCAACGCGGAGGTCATCGCCTCGGTGGTCAGCGAACGCGCCGGCGACCTGGTCTGCAAGACGGCCGGGCACCATATGGAGGCCATGCTCGCGGCGTACGGCTCGGGTGCCGTCCGGATGTCGCATGAGCGCGGGCTGCGGCTGCTGAACGTCGACATCGGCGGCGGCACCACCAAGCTGACGCTCATCGACAACGGCCGGATCACGGCCACCGCGGCGTTCCACGTCGGCGGACGGCTGATCGCCGTCGGCGACGGCGTCGTTACCCGGGTTGAGCCGGGCGGTGCCCGGC
>DASZMK010000200.1:0-2530 GCA_035551855.1 Solirubrobacteraceae bacterium | reverse complement strand
GACGATGTCCGCCCTGCGGCTGGCGCGAGCCGTCACCGGGCGCGACCGGGTGGTGAAGTGCGCCGGCGCCTACCACGGCCACGCGGATGCGTTCCTGGCGGTCGCCGGGTCGGGGGTGGCCACGCTCGGCCTGCCCGGCTCACCCGGGGTGCCGGCGGCGGCGGTCGCCGACACCATCGTGGTGCCCTACAACGACGTGGCCGCCGTGGCCGCCGTGCTCGACCGCGAGGGTGACCGTGTCGCTGCGCTGATCCTCGAGCCCGTGGCGGGGAACATGGGCTGCGTGCTGCCGGCCGAGGGGTACCTGGGCGCGCTCCGCGCACTGACCGCCAGCCGTGGCGTCCTGCTCATCTTCGACGAGGTCATGACCGGCTTCCGGGTGGCGTATGGGGGCGCCCAGCAGCTGTACTCGGTCCGCCCCGACCTCACCTGTCTTGGCAAGGTGATCGGCGGTGGGCTGCCGATCGGGGCGTTCGGCGGACCGCGCGCCCTGATGGAGCGGCTTGCCCCTGCCGGGGACGTCTACCAGGCCGGGACGCTGTCGGGGAACCCGCTGGCGATGGCCGCGGGATGTGCGGTTCTCGATGTGTTGAAGGGCGGTGAGGCATATGCGCTGCTCGAGGTCCTCGGCGCTGCGCTGGCTCGCGGCTTCCAGGAAGCGGCCGGCGCCGCGGACGTGGCGTGCGCGGTGAACCGGGCCGGCAGCATGCTGACGCCGTTCATCGGCACGGCCGCCGTCGAGGATTACGCCCAGGCGAGCGCCGCAGACACGGCTGCCTTCTCCCGGGTCCACGCGGCCTGGCGCGCCGCCGGCGTGCTCTGGCCGCCCTCTCAATTCGAGGCGGGATTCATCTCGACGGCGCACCTCCAGGCTGACATCGACCGCGCCATCGAGGGATTCGCCGCCGGCCTGGGCGCGGCGCCGGGCGCGTCGCCCGCCATGTCATCCGCCGCGGCATCGTCTGCGTAGATAGGAGCAGCGTCTCAGCGAGTCCTCAGGGATTCGCCAGATGCGATGCTAGACTCGCCAGACGCCTCGCGAGAGGCCCCGGACGGTGACCCGCCCGGTGACACACGGAGGTTCTCCCAGATGCCGTTTTTCAACGGCGGTCACATTTGGCTCATCGCCATCGTTCTCGTCATCGTGCTGATCATCTGGGGCCCCGGCAAGCTTCCCGATGTCGGGGCCGGCATGGGTCGTGCCATCCGCGAGTTCCGCAAGGCGTCGTCTGAGACCAGGGAGGAATTCTCCAAAGCGACGCGCAGCGATACCACGGAGCCCACGGCGGCGACCACGCCCGCGCCCGCGCCGCAGGTTGCCAACCCGGCGCAACCGGCCCCGGTGGGCGGTGGCGCGGCGCCGGTCCCGGCTGATCACGTTGCCGGCGAGGGCGACTCCACAACCGCGAGCTGAGTGACCGCCTACTCACTCAGGCGCTGAGGGGTGCAGGGAGTGGCCGGCGACGAGCGCCGTATGACGATCGTCGAGCACCTCGAGGAGCTCCGGCGGGTCCTGATCATCTCGGCGATCGCCTGGCTGGTGGCCACCGTGGCGGCCTTCGTCTTCCACGGCGCGATCTTCGCGTTCCTGCTGCACCCCCTCAGCACGGTTCTCAGCAAGACCAACAACCACCTCACCTCGACGGCGATCTTCACCAGCCCCACCGAGGGCCTGACCATCCCCATCAAGATCTCGGCGATCGTCGGCGTCATCGGGGCGCTGCCGGTGATCATCTGGCAGATGTGGGGCTTCGTGGCGCCGGGCCTGCGCCCGGTCGAGCGGAAGTTCGTCGGGCCGTTCATCGCGTCGGCGTTCCTGCTCTTCGCGGCGGGCTCGGCCTTCGCGTACTTCGTGATGCCGATCGGGCTCAACTTCCTGGCCACGTTCCTCGGCAGCAGCGCCGTCTACCTGCCCGACATCAACTCCTACCTGTCCTTCCTGATGCTGCTCATCATCGCCTTCGGCGTCACGTTCGAGCTCCCGGTCGTGATCATCCTGCTCGGCATGCTCGGCATCACCTCGTCGCGCAAGCTGCGTTCCCAGCGCAAGGCGATCTGGGTCGGCATCATCCTCGCCGCCCTTGTCGTCACCCCCGGCGCCGACCCCTACACCCCGACGGCGCTGTTCATCCCGTTGATCATCTTCTTCGAGGCGGCCATCCTCATCCTCGACAAGGCGCTGAAGCGCTGAGCGGCCGGGCCGCGCGGGCGCGGCCACTACACTCCGTGCCCATGCGCCCTGATGGCCGTGCACCGGACCAGCTGCGCCCCACGTCGATCGAGCTCGGCCCGCTGCCATACGCGGAGGGCAGCGCGCTGATCACGGTCGGCGACACGCGCGTGCTCTGCGCCGCCAGCGTCGAGGAGCGGGTGCCCCCGTTCCGCAAGGGCAGCGGGCGGGGCTGGGTGACCGCCGAGTACGCGATGCTGCCGCGCGCCACCATGACCCGCAGCGAGCGCGACGGGCGCAAGGGTCGTGTCGACGGCCGGGTCCAGGAGATCCAGCGATTGATCGGGCGCAGCCTGCGCG
>DASZMK010000199.1:0-4805 GCA_035551855.1 Solirubrobacteraceae bacterium | reverse complement strand
AGAAAGGCGAGTCGTCGGTATCTGCCAGGCTCGCCGGCTCCACGTCGACGGAAGCCGGCGCTCCGGCTGCCTGCGCGGTATTCACGCTCACCCTGTGGCGCTTCCCGGACACGACGACCTGCACCGCCTGACTGGCGACATCAGCTGACGGCACCGCCTCGCCTTCCGGCGTGTGCGCCCGGAGCTCAGCGACGAGCAGAGTCAGAGCAGTCCGGATCTGGTCCAGAACACCGTGCAGCGCGACCGGCGCGACCGCCCAGTAGATCGACAGGATTCGCTGGCCCTGCAGGTCGGCATTCATGATCCGCGCGACGTCCCCGCCCATAGGGAGCGAGAGCTTGATCCGGTCACCGGTCGTCTCGGCGGTGCGTATCAGTTCCTCGATGGCCCCGACACCGTCGCGCATCTCGACCTCCTCGCGAATGTGCTCCCTCACGAAATCCGGGAGCGATGATCGTGCGATCGGCTGGCCCGTGACGAGGCCCGTCATCGTCGCGCCGTCGATCTGGATCTGCGCGGGCACGCGCCTGTACTCCGGCAACTCGTCCGCGACGGAGTAGCCCTTGAGCTCCCGAGTCGCCCAGTCGCGAAGCTCCTCCGAGCCGCTCCTGCCACCGAGGACGACGCACTTTCGCAACGCCTCCGCGAGCGATGCCCGGCCATCGACTGCTCCGGTCTCGATCTGCGCAATCAGAGAGCTGTCACCGCGCGCCACCCTGACATTGTCTCGCGCGGTGAGGTCATCTCCGTGGTGACGGCACCGCCGACTAGCAACCCCCGGCAGCCGCGGACCGGTTTAACCCCGTGATTAACCCCGCGGTCCATTTGAGCGCGCGCCGACGGCTCTCGCGTCGAACGCACTCCAAGAAAAACCCCGCGTTTGCGGGGCTTTCATGATGGGCACGGCTGGGCTCGAACCAGCGACCTCTCGCGTGTGAAGCGAGCGCTCTCCCACTGAGCTACGCGCCCTGACGGGGGTGGATTCTACGCGTCCGGGCGCTCGCCGGGGTGTCTCTTGCCACCGCGCAGCCGCCGCGGCGGCTGCGCTACAGGCGGACGATGTCCTGGGTCTTGCTGAGCCGCCGCGTCGCGCCGCGCAGGTCGACGAACATCTGCGAGGACTCGACGACGGCGCCGTGGTCGACCTGGGGGTGGGCGGTGACGAGCACCACCGCGTCGGCGGCGGCGGTGTGCTCCAACGGCGAGCTCTGCAGTCCGAGCTCCGGCAGGGCGGGAACGAACGGGTCGTGGTAGGAGAGGACGGCGCCGCGCTGGGAGAGCAGTTCCATGATCCGCAGCGCCGGGGACTCACGGGTGTCGCCGACACCGCCCTTGTAACTGACGCCGAGCACGGCGATCCGGGAGCCCTTGACCGGCTTCTCGATGTCGTTGAGCGCCCGCTCGATCCGCTCGACGCAGTAGTAGGGCATCTGCTGGTTGACCTTGCCGGCCAGCTCGATGAACTCGGTCGACATGTGGAACTCACGAGCGCGCCAGGTCAGGTAGAACGGGTCGACCGGCAGGCAGTGGCCGCCCATCCCCGGGCCGGGTTCGAAGCGCATGAACCCGTAGGGCTTGGTCGCGGCGGCGTCGACGACCTCCCAGATGTCCAGGCCCATTCGATCGGCGAGGATCGCCAGCTCGTTGACGAGCGCGATGTTGACCGAGCGAAAGATGTTCTCCAGCAGCTTGGCCATCTCGGCCGCCTCCGGCGTGGACACGCGCACCACCTGGTCGCACACCGTCTCGTACAGCGCCGTGGCCCGCTCGGTGCACTCCGGGCTGATTCCGCCCACGATCTTCGGCGTGGTGCGCAGCGTGTAGTCCGTCCTTCCGGGGTCGACACGCTCCGGGGAGAACGCCAGGTTGAAGTCCTGGCCGACCCGCAGACCTCCGGCCTCCAGCAGCGGCAGCACCTGCTCGCGAGTCGTGCCCGGGTAGGTGGTCGACTCGAGCACGATCAGCTGACCGGGCTGCAGGACCTCGGCCAGCGAGCGGACGGCGCCGAGCAGCGGGCCGAGATCCGGCTCACGGTTGGCCGTCAGCGGCGTGGGCACGCAGATCAGCACCGCGTCGGCCCGGCTGAGCACGCCGAAGTCGGTGTCGGCGTCGATCTGATCCAGCACCGCCCGCAGCCGGTCAGACGCGATGTCCTCGACATACGACTCGCCGGAGCGGATCGTCGCCACCTTGGCGTCGTCGATGTCCACGGCGATGACCGGCTGCCCGGCCTCCGCAAACCCGACGGCCAACGGAAGGCCGACATACCCGAGTCCGATGATTCCCACGGCCATACTCGCGCTGACGATACAGGCGGGTGGAGTCGCCACGCTTCGCTCGGGTCCAAGATGCCCTCGCCTCCTCGCCCGCGACCGTCTAGCATTGGCCGTGGACCGTGCTAGGCGGGGTGCTAGCGGTGCCCTGTACCCGCAATCCGCTCTAGCGGGGCTGAATTCCCTCTCGAGGGGTTAGAGGCCCGGGGTCAGCGCCACGTTTGAGGCGGTGATGGTCTGGTCCCGTTGCGATGGAGGGCTGTGAACCAGGTCAGGTCCGGAAGGAAGCAGCCTTAAGCGGTCACCTCCAGGCGCGACGGGAGTGCCGGATCGGAGTCATCAGACGTCGGCAGCGCCTCGGGCCCCGGCATCGACAGAGGGTGCACGGTCCACTTTTTCCAGCGCCGCCCGCCGCCCGCGCCCGCCGCGGGGGACGCCTCGCCTCCCGTGGGCGGGCGATCCGGGGGCGGGGCATGCACGCTGCGCCAAATCCGGATCGTGCCGTGGGATCTGGCGCAGTTTCAGGGCTGAGCGTGCGCGTGGTGCCAAATCATCTGGGCGATGCGTGATTTGGTGCAGTGCGCACGCTGAAATCCGGTGCACAGGCCGATGGGGGAGCGCCCGGGGCTCTGGATACGCTCCGGTCTCGCGTCGCCCTCGCCGACCCGGCCACGGACCGGCTCGGCATCTAGACTCGACATAACCGTGTCGACTGGCCCCTCGCTCTACCGCCGCCACCGCCCCCGCACCTTCGCCGACATGGTCGGTCAGGAGCAGGTGGTGCGCACGCTGTCCAACGCCATCACCCGCGGCAAGGTCCATCACGCCTACCTGTTCGTGGGCTCGCGGGGGACCGGGAAGACGAGCACGGCGAAGATCCTGGCCGCCAGCCTCAACTGCAGCGGTACCGATCCAACCCCCACCATCGAGCCCTGTGGCGTGTGCGAATCCTGCGTCTCCATCGCCAACGCGACCTCGATGGACGTCATAGAGATGGACGCGGCGTCCAACAACTCGGTCGATGACATCCGCGAGCTACGCGAGCACGTCGCCTACGCGCCGCTGTCCGGCCGCCACAAGGTCTACATCCTCGACGAGGCGCACATGCTCTCGCCGCAGGCCTGGAACGCGTTCCTCAAGACGCTGGAGGAGCCGCCGCCGCGCACCATCTTCGTCCTGGCCACCACCGAGGCCCAGAAGGTGCTGCCGACGGTCGTGGACCGCTGCCATCGCTTCGACTTCGGCCGCCCCACGGTGGAGCAGGTGGCGAAGGTCGTCAGCCGGGTGGCCGCCGCCGAGCAGATCGCCGTCGAGCCCGGTGCCACCGCGTTGATCGCCCGCCATGCCACGGGGAGCTTCCGGGATGCGCTGGGGACGCTGGAGCAGCTCGTCACGTATGCCGGCGACGAGCAGATCTCCTCCGCCGATGTTCTCGCCGTGCTCGGTGTCGCCGACGCCGAGCAGCTGTTCGAGGCCCTCGACGCGGTCATCGCCCATGACCCCGCCGCCGCCCTGCGCACCGCGGCCCGGCTGACCGCCTCCGGGCGCGATCCCGGGCAGATCCTCCGCGACCTGGAGGTGCACGCCCGGGAGCTGCTCGCCGTCAAGATGCTGGAGGAGGTGCCCGAGGAGCTGCGGGTCACGCCGGAGCGCGACGAGCGGCTCCTCGCCCAGGCGCAGCAGCTCGCCGGCACCGACATCGTCCGGCTGCTCGATCTCGTCTCCGCCGCGCTGGAGGCGACGGCCAACGGTGCCCAGGCGCGGATCCAATTGGAGCTGGTGCTGATCAAGGCGACCGCCCCGGAGGTGGACCCGTCGACGGCGGCGCTGCTGGCGCGGATCGAACGCTTGGAGGCGGCGGTCGCCGGGGCGCGCCCGGCGCCACCCGCCCGCCCGGCGCCGTCCAATGGCAGCCCGGCGCCTGGCGTCAGCGAGCCGGCGCCGGCTCCCGCGGTGTCCTCGCCGCCGCCGCCCCCCGCCACCAGCTCCGGTCCCCCCGCCACCAGCGCCGCTCCCCCCGCCACCAGCGCCGGTTCCCCCGCCGCGCAGCTCAAACAGGCCGCGGCTCCTGCCGCGGCCCCCCAGAAAACCGACGGGCCCCTGGAGCTGCAGACCGTGGCCGCCTGCTGGCCGGCCGTGATCGACGTGGTCCGTGAGGAGAACCTGATGCTCGCCGCATTGCTGGCCGACGCGCGCCCGGTGGCCCTCCACGACCAGGATGTGACGGTGGCCTTCCCGTCCGGCAAGGCGTTTCTCAAGCGCAAGGCCGAGCAGGACGACTACCGGCGCGCGACGGCCGAGGCCCTGCGGGCCGTCGTCGGCACGCCGCTCGTCCTCCGCTACGTGCTGCGCGACGAGCCGGAGCCGGACGCGGCCGAGCCGAGCGGCCTCTCCCACGAGGAGCTCGTGAAACGATTGGTGGAGGAGTTCGACGCCCAGGAAGTGCTCGACGACGACCAGGAGACGGAGTGATGCCCCAGCCGCCCAACATGCAGCAGCTGCTCAAGCAGGCCCAGAAGATGCAGGAGGACA
>DASZMK010000198.1:0-11947 GCA_035551855.1 Solirubrobacteraceae bacterium | reverse complement strand
CCGCGCGCTCGCGCCGCTCGGCGCGCTGACGATCGTCGCCGGCACGATGGCCACCGCGGCCAGCCCCCACTCCGGCGGCTTCACCGGCCAGCACGTCCACCGTCTGACCTTCAAGGGGCCAGACACGCTGTCGTGGGCCGTCCACCAGCACGCCACGATCGCCGCCGTCTTCGGCATCGCCGTGATCGGCGTGTGGTTCCTGCGCCGCCGCCGGGGCGCGTCGGCGGCCGAGCTTGAGCCGCTGACGGTGCTGGGGGTGCTGCTGGCGGCCCAGGGCCTGATCGGCAGCGTCCAGTACGAGCTGCGTCTGCCCACCGACATGGTGTGGGTGCACGTCTCGCTGGCGACGGTCACGTGGCTCGTCGTCCTCTGGGCGTGGGCCGCTGAGGGGAGCCTCGTTCCACCGCGCGTCGCGGTCCAGGCTCAGGAGCCCAACGTCGCTGCCCAACGCAAGCTCGAGGCCGTGTAGGACCCCCAGCCACGACCGCCGGCTAGCGCAGGAGCCGCGGGCACGGCTCGGTAGGATCGGTGAGACTGAACATGGCCTTTGAGCACCAGAGCCAGACCAGCACGCAGGGACGTGCGCAGAACCATGCGTCCAATCAGGTCCCGGCGCGTGGCGTCGATGCGTCGCTGAGCATCCTGGTGGTCGATGACGAATCGGACCTGCGCGAGATGCTGACCCGGTCGTTCTCCCGGGAGGGCCACCGCGTCATGGCGGTGTCCGACGGGCGCGCCGCCATCGACCGAGCCAGCACCGACGCCTTCGACATCATCCTGCTGGACGTGGCCCTCGGTCCCGGCCCCGACGGCTACGCGGTCTGCCGCACGTTGCGCAGCCGGCGCAACGTCGTCCCCATCATCATGCTGACCGCGCTGGACTCGGAGGCCGACGCCGTGCTCGGCCTCGAGGCGGGCGCCGATGACTACGTCACCAAGCCGTTCGGCCTGGCCGAGTTGCGCAGCCGGATCCGCGCCGTCCTCCGCCGCGCCGGCACCCGTGCGATGGGCGACGAGGTGTTGGTGGTCGGACCCATCGCGCTGGACCGGGCGCAGCGCGAGGTCACGATCGACGGCGCGCCGGTGAAGCTGACCTTCTCCGAGTTCGAGCTGCTCGATGCCCTGATGGCCGATCCGGGCCGGCTGCTGAACCGGCAGGAGCTTCTGCGCGCGATCTGGGGCGACAGTGCCTACCGAGATCCTCGGGCCATCGATGTCCACATTCGCCACCTGCGCGAGAAGCTGGAGCCGGAGCCGGAGAAGCCGCGGTACATCCTCACGGTCCGCGGCGCGGGGTATCGCCTCCGGGGCCCGTAGGTGAACGGGGACGGGTAGGTGGCGGGTCTGCTCGGACATCCGTTCGGCCTGCGCGGCCGGATCGTCGGCGCCGTGCTGGTCACGGCGGTGGCGACGCTCGTGGTGGCGTCGGTCGCCCTCCTGGGGCCGCTGGAGAAGAGCCTGCGCAACGCCGAGCGAACGAGCCTCATCCATGATCTGAACATCAAGGCGACGCGCAACCGGTTCTCCGCCATCAACCTGAGCCAGGTGGGGACCTCGAAGCTGTGGACCGGCAGGCTGGGGAGCGCCAAGGCCCAGCTCGGTGGCCGGCTCGACGCCAAGGTCAGCGTCCTGGCCGATCCGGCGCCGGATGGGACCGACTCCACGCCGTTGCTGCCCCAGCACGAGAGCGACGGCGACGACTCCTTCAGCGACATTCCCAAGGCGTTTCGCACCGGGCGCAGCTACAGCTTCGGGATCATCGACGGCCAGGAATACGCCCGGGTCGCCATCCGTTTCCGGGACGTCGACGGGCGGTACTACGTCCTCGCGGTGCGCAAGTCGATCAACGAGATCCCCGTCGTCGTGCGGGTGGTGCGGACCGCCTTCCTCGACGCGGCGCTGGCCGCGCTGGCCCTGACCCTGATTCTCGGCATCCCGCTGTCGGCCCGGCTGGTGCGGCGGCTGCGCCGCCTGCGCGAGGCCGCGCTTCAGATGACCCAGGAGGGCCCGAGCGTCGAAGTGCCCGTCGACCGCGCCCATGACGAGGTCGGCGACCTGGCGCGCACGCTGGCGGTCATGCAGCACCGCCTGCGCCAGCAGGAGGAGGCGCGCCGGGCGTTCGTGGCCACCGCCTCGCACGAGCTGCGCACGCCGCTGACCTCGCTGGACGGGATGCTGGAGCTGCTCAGCGAGGACCTGAACGACGAGCACCCGGATCTGGAGGACGCGCGGGCCTTGTTGCAGCGCGCCCACGTCCAGTCGCGCCGCCTCGGCCGCCTGGCGGCGGACCTGCTTGACCTGTCCCGGATCGACGCCCAGGTGGAGCTGCGCTCAGAGCCGGTCGAGCTGGGCGAGCTCAGCCGGGCCGTCCTGGCCGAATTCGAGCTCGGTGGCGAGCAGCAGGTGGTCAGGTCCATGCTTGACGACGACGCGGGCGCGGTCTGGGCGCTGGGCGACCCCGGGAGCATCGCCCAGATCCTTCGCATCCTCCTCGACAACGCCCTGCGCGCCAGCCCCGTGGGCAGCGAGGTCCGGGTCAGCCTCCACCGGGAGCCGATGGTCGCGATCAGCGTCAGCGACGACGGCCCGGGCGTGCCCGCCGACGAGCGTGAGGCCATCTTCGAGCGCTTTCACCGGGGTCGCGACACCGCGGGTCAGGCCGGCTTCGGCCTGGGCCTGGCGATCGGCCGCGAGCTGGCCGAGCGCATGGGCGGCGAGCTGATCCTCGAGGACCATCCCTGTCCCGGCGCGACGTTCACCCTCCGGCTGCCGGGGGCGCGTGCTCCTGAGCATGAGGCCGTCGCCGTCGCATGAGCACCGGCGCGCGATCACCGGCCACGCGCCGGGGCGCCTCGGCGGCCGGTTAGCATCTGCGCCCCCATGGACGCGACCCTCATGAAGGCGACGCTCGCCGTCGACGAGCATCACTGGTGGTACCGAGGCCGGCGCCGGATCATCCGCGCCGAGCTTGACCGGCTGCCGCTGCGGGCGGACACACGCGTCCTGGACGCCGGGTGCGGCTCCGGCCGCACGCTTGTGGAGCTGGTCGACTACGGAGCGGTCAGCGGCCTGGAGCTCAACGCCGAAGCCGCCGAGCTGGCCCGCGGGCGTGATCTCGGCGAGGTCGTGGTCGGCCGGCTCGAGGAGCTGCCGTGGGCCGAGGAGACGTTTGACCTGATCACGTGCCTCGATGTGATCGAGCACGTGCCTGACGACGTGGCGGCACTCGTCGAGCTGCGTCGTGTCTGTCGTCCGGGCGGATGGCTGCTGGTGACCGTTCCGGCCTACCAGGCCCTCTGGTCGCGCCACGACGAGGCCAACCACCACTTCCGGCGCTATTCACGGCGTTCGCTGAGGCGGGCGGCGGTCACCGCCGGCTGGACGGTCAAGCGAATGACGGCCTTCAACAGCGTCCTGCTCGCCCCGGCGGCGGCGGTGCGGGTGGCGCAGCGGCGCCTGGGTCCCCCCAACGGCTACACCAGCGATCTCGACCTGGGGCCGGCCTGGCTCAACGACGTGCTCGAGTGGCCGCTCACGCTCGAGGCGGGATGGCTGGGGCGGGGGCGAACACTGCCGGCGGGGCTGTCACTGCTGGCGCTGCTGTGGCGCCCGGCGACCGGGTGAACCCCCGGCCCCGGGCACCCATGCCGCCCGGGGAGGAGCGTCAGGCCAGGCGGTGTTGCACATGCTGACGGTGGCGGCCATCATCAGCGTCTCGAGCAGCCTCGGCTACCTGCTGCCGGCGATCATCGGCCTGGAGTCGATGGGTGTCCCCTCTCCGGGGGAGACGGCGCTTGTCCTGGCGGCGGTGCTGGCCAGCCAGGGCAAGCTGCAGATCTGGCTGGTCATCGTGATCGGCGTCGCCTCGGCGATCGTCGGAGACAACATGGGCTACCTGCTCGGCCGCCACTTCGGCCGTGACGTGCTGGAGGCCCCCGGCCCGTTTCACAACCGGCGGGTCGAGGTCATCAAGGCCGGCGACCGGTTCTTTGCGCGCCACGGTCCCAAGGCGGTCTTCTTCGCCCGCTGGATCGCGCTCGTCCGGTTTGCCGCGGCCTGGCTGGCCGGCATCAACGCCATGCGTTTCCGCCAGTTCTTCTTCTGGAACGCGCTGGGCGGGATCACCTGGGGGGTGACCTACGGCCTCGTCGGGTACTTCGCGGGGAACGCGGCCGCCACCGCGATCACCAAGTTCGGCATCTACGCCTTCGTGGGGCTCGGCGTGCTCTTCGTCGGCTACGTCTACTTCAAGCTCCGGGGCCGCCGGGACGCTCCGGATGAGTGATCCGGCGCAGCGGGCGGCCGCCGGTCAGCTCTGCGCTGGATCCAGATCCAGGGCGCACGAGTTGATGCAGTAGCGCTGCCCCGTGGGCCTCGGACCGTCGTCGAAGACGTGGCCGAGATGGCCGCCGCAGCGCCGGCAGCGCACCTCGGTGCGCCGCATGCCGTGGCTGCTGTCCTCGTGAAGCTCGACGTTCTCGGCCACCGCCGGCTCGTAGAAGCTCGGCCAGCCGGTTCCGGACTCGAACTTCGTGTCCGAGGTGAACAGCTCGGCGCCGCAGCCGGCGCAGCGGTAGGTGCCGTCCGCCTTGACGTCGACGTACTGCCCGGTGAACGGACGCTCGGTGGCCTGCCGCCGGAGCACCTCGTACTGGTCCGGCGTCAGGCGGGCCCGCCACTCGTCGTCGGTGAGATTGATCTCGTGCTCGGTTTCCATGCCCATGACGTTAGCGACCCGCCGACGTGGCGCTGTCGTGACCCGGTGGCGACGGGCCGAGATAGCTGGAGCGCGCGCCGCCCTCGTCCGGCTCGAGCATCTCGAGCGCCAGCGTCGACCAGCCGAAGTCGCGGGCACCCATGCCCGCACCCGTGAACGGGTGGTAGTACTCCCGCACTCCGGCCGGCGCCATCGCCCCGCCGAGCCGGGCCGCCAGCTCGGCCGCCGCCTCGCCATAGCCCAGGCGGACCAGCCCCAGCCAGCACAGCCACGCCGTGTTGATCCAACTCGGCCCCCGCCAGTAGCGCCGCTGGTGCAGCCGGCCCGTCTCGCGCAACGAGAAGCTCGGATCGGCGAGCGAGACGGAGGGCGGGGGGACCGGCGTCCAGAAGCCGGCGGGGTCCAGGAGGTGCTCCTCCACCAGCCGCCGGCCGATGTCCTCCGGCAGGTCAGGGAGAGCGAGCGGGGCGAGCGCGGCAACCGTCGTCGCCGGTGTCCGGGAGGTGCGCGGGCGGCCCTGGGGGAGGAACAGCCCCCGGCGCTCGTCGAAGCAGCGGTCGATCAGCGCCGCGGTCAGCGATGGCAGACCGAGCGCCAGCCGCGACAGGTTGTACAGCACGTTGGTGGCGACCTCGCAGCAGACGGGGCCGCCGGCCTGGACGACCCGCCGCAGGTCGAAGCCGAGCCGCCGGTTGCGGCGGACGAGCCGCAGGTAGCCGGGCAGCCCGTGGGCCTGCCATCCCCACACGGCGTCGAACTGAGGCGATGCGTCCAGTCCCGATTCATCCGGTGAGACGATCCACAACAGGCCGTCGCCGTCCAGGTCTCGGTGCTCGGCCAGCCACTGCATCTGACGCCGGATCCCCGGCTCGGCCCGGGGATCGCCCACGGCGATGCGCCACGCCCAGGCCAGCAGCGGCGGCTGGATGCTGGCCGTCATCGGAGCGTCTGGGGAGGTCACGTTGTAGGTCTGGCGCCGGGTGCCACGGAGCGGCTCGTTCCAGAAGATCGTGTGACCGATGAACCCGTCGTCACGTTGCGCGGCCAGCAGCGACCGCAGTTCGCGCTCGGCACGGCGGGGCTCGAAGCGGCGCCAGACGATCGCGTGAAAGCAGGAATCCCAGTACCACTGCCACGGATAGCGCCCGGGACTGGGGCACGTGTAGGCAAAGGGGACCCCGTCGGATGCGCGCGTGCCCTCACGCCAATTCTGGCGCAGGACCGCCTGGGAACGGTCACGCACGAGGTCACGCTGAGACTCGGCCAACATCAGCCTCGGCATCCTCGCAGCCTCCAGCCGCCGGCACGCGCCTCCCGGGCTGCGCCTGGTTGTCGAACCGGACGAGCGGGGATTGACCGATCTGCGGGTCGTCGGTGCGGGGGGCGACGTGCTAGGACGTCAGGAGATGAGCCAGGTTTCCCGGAGTCGGCTCCGGCCGCCCCGCGCCTCGTGGTGGCCGCGGATCGAGACGCACGCCAGCGTGTTCGCGCTTGTCGGCGCGGTGACGATCGCGTTCTCGAGCATCCTCGTGCGGCTGAGCCACGCCTCGCCGTCCACGGCGGCGATCTTCCGGTGCGCCTATGCCCTCCCCATCCTGGGTCTGCTCGCCGTGAGCGAAGACCGCCGGTTTGGCCGACGCAGCTGGCGGGCCCGGCGGGCCGGGCTGGCGGCGGGCATCTTCTTCGCCGCCGACATGCTGTTGTGGAATCACTCCATCGTCGACGTTGGGGCCGGGTTGGCCACCGTGCTGGCGAACGTCCAGGTGGTGGTGCTCCCGCTGGTCGCGTGGGCGCTCCTCGCCGAGCCCCCGGGGCGCCCGGTTCTGCTCGCGCTCCCGGTGGCGGCGCTCGGCGTGCTGCTCATCTCAGGAGTCGTCGAGCAGGGCGCCTTCGGCCGCGATCCGACCCGGGGGACGCTCTTCGGACTCGGCGCCGGTGTGGCCTACGTGGGATTCCTGCTCCTGATTCGCCACGCCGGGGCCGATCTGCGCAGGTTCGCGGGGCCCCTGTTCGACGCCACCGCCGTCTCCACGGTGCTCTGCGTCGTTGCCGGAGTGATCATCGGCGACGCCCGACTCGTTCCGGCGTGGCCGAGTGCCGGCTGGCTCGTGACGCTCGCGCTGAGCTCCCAGGTGATGGGGTGGCTGTTGATCGGCGCCTCGCTGCCACGGCTGCCGGCCGCGGTCGGATCGATGCTCCTGACGATGCAGCCCATCGGCTCGGTGGCCCTCGCGGCGCTGATCTTTGGCGAGTCGCCCACGGATCTGCAGCTCGGCGGGGTCGTGCTCGTGCTGGCCGCCCTGGTCGTCGCGGGCCGCGCCCGCCGGGGCGAACCGGCTCCGGCCGCGTCGCAGGCCGCCGGCTCCCCGCTCGCCCCACCGGGCACGGGCGCGGTTCAGACCGATTCGCCGGCCGTCGCCCGGCGCTGATCCCGCCGTCAGCGCCCGGAGTCTGCCCGGTCATAGACGGCGGCCAGGGCGGGGGCGATGACCTCCGGAGCGATTGTCGCCCGGGCCCGGTCAAGCGCACGGCCGCCGGCGCCTGGATCGGCGAGCAGACGACGGATCGCCCCGGCCAGTGCGTCCGCGTCGCCCGGGGGGACCAGCCAGTCCCCGGGCACGAGCTCCGGCAGAGCGCCGATGTCAGAGCCGGCAACGGGAACGCCGGCGGCCATCGCCTCGGCGGCGGCCAGGCCGAACGTCTCGGCCGACAGCGAGGGCACGAGGGCCACGGCAGCGTCGCGGCGCAGCTCACTCAGCTCGGTGGGGCTGATCCGGCCCACAACGGTCACCATGGCCGCGGCACGGTCATCGGCGGACGCGCGCAGCCGTTCGCGCTCAGGTCCGTCGCCGGCGATGACGAGCGGGACGCCGGCCCGCCGGCAGGCGTCGACCGCCACCGCGACGCCCTTCTCCGGGACCAGGCGTGAGGCCAGCAGCGCGTGCCCGCCCTGCCGCTTCGGCGGTACCGCGGCGAATTGGCGGACCACGTGGGGCACCACGAACGTCTCCCCCAGCGGCGCCCCCAGCTCCCGGAGGCGGGTGTGGGCAAACCGGCTCGGCGTGATGAAGACATCGACCTGCTTGGCCAGCCGATGCTGCCACGCCGCGAGCCCCGTGCCGTAGGCGAGCGCCTCGCCGACCGAGCCGCGACAGTTGAGCAGCACGCCCGGGAGCGTGTTGCGGGCGTGGCAGCGGGTGCACTCATGCCCGTCGCGAAAGCAGATCCCAATCGCGCACACCATCCGGTACTGGTGCAGGTGCAGGACGACCGCGGCGCCGGCGGCGCGGGCGGCGGCGAGCGCTCGCCAGCCGTACGTCGGATGCAGGTTGTGGGCGTGGACGATGCGGGCGCCTGTTCGCCTGACCGCCCGGGCCACCTCATCCGGATGCAGTCCGCCCCCCAGCATGCCGGCCGCCGCGGGAAGGCCTCGAACGGCCGCCGAGTCGCGGGCCAGCAGCTCCGCGTCCTCGCCGAGGTGCTCGCGGACCAGCCACATGAGATTGTCCACCGCCTGTTCCTCGCCGCCGGGGGAGCGATAGCGGTGGTGCAGGAAGAGGATCAGGTTCGGCTCCGGCGGGGGCTTGGGCGGTCGATGACCACGACGGCGAGCTTGTCATAGACGCCGGAGGGGGCGAGGCCGGGCTGGAGGCGGTGCCCCCAGCCCGTGTCCTCATCGCCAGGCTCGGTCTCGGCTCAGCCCGCTAGTTGGTGGCGACACCGGCCGGCGCGGCCCCGGTCGGCAGGGAGACCGGGGAGCCGGCCAGCTCGGTCAGGTCGCCGCCGTGGACGGCGAACTCGCCGATCTTGCCGATCCGGCTCTCATCGACGTACAGCGTGCGGCCATCAGGGCTCAGCCGGGCATCGACGGCACCGACCCCGCCGATGGCGCCGACCGGGGTGCTGCCCAGCAGCGTCAGCGTGCCGTCCGTGGCGATCGAGTACGCCGAGATCGACCCGGATGCCGTGTTCACGGTGAACAGAAAGCGGCCGTTGGGAGTGATCTCCACCCAGCACGGGGCGGTCTGACCATCGGCGAACGGGGACGCGCCGATGGGGGTCAGCGTCCCGCTGGCCGCGTCGGCATAGGCCGAGACGGTGCCGGTGCCGGCGCCCACGTTGTGGGCGTTTGACACGAACAGCTGATCCGGATTGGTGGGGCGGAACTCGCTGCCGAAGGGACCGAGGCCCTGCGCCGGCAGCGGCGAGTCAGGGGCGGCCGTCAGGCGGCCGTCACGGCCGACCGTGAAGCTGTCGATCAGCGAACTGCCGGCGCGGGTCCCGGCCAGCTTCGTGCCCGTGGCGTTGAACAGCACGTCGGCCGGAGCCGACCCGGCAGGCAGCGCCACCGTCGAATCCGTCACCGGCCGCAACTGTCCCTGGTCACCGAGGGTGAACCCGGTGTAGTTGGTGGCGGCGTCGCCGGAGTTGGCGACATACACCAGGTCACCGTGGACGGTGACACTGTCAGGCAGCGTCCCGCCGGAGGACACGACGCCGTCGCGCACGAGTCGCAGCGATCCGTCGTCTCCGACGCGCAGCACCGAGAGCTGGTTGCTGCCGGCGTCGACGGCGATCACGAAGCGCCCGTCAGGTGAGACCTGTATCGCGCCCTGGGAGGCGAGACCCTGTCCGGTCCCGGCACCCCCGGCGGTGAACGGCGATCCGGCCAGAGGCGTCAGCGATCCGTCGGCGTGCCGGTCGAAGACACCGATGGTGTTGGTTCCGCCGGTGTTGTCGTCGACGTACACGTGGCCGACAACGTCGGACCGGTCATGCCCGCCGGAGCGGTCATGCGCGCCGGAGCGGTCATGCGCGCTCGCGGACCCGGCGAGGGCCAGCGCGAGCAGCGCGAGCGGCAGCGACATGCGTGAAAGCAAGCGCATCACATCTCCTTGTGTGGGGGTGGTTGCCCCTCCGCGGTCCGAAGCCCCGATGCGGCTCGCCCGCCTGTGCGTCAACGCTGGACCGGAAGGTTTCACCAGTTGACCAAGCGGGCACCCGCGCGTCAAGGACCGGCGAGGGTGTGATTTCAAACCGTTAAGAACTTCAGCGAGAGCCCCGGCTGACACCTCCCCTGGCTACTACGCCGGATCGGAGGTACATGTGTGGCCGACGGTTCCGGGCGGCGGTGACCGGACCATGTGGACACGATGACGCGCCAGATCAGCGAAAACGCCGGATGATCTGACGCAGATGGGGGGTGGAGCGTGCGCCTCAGCTGCCGCGCGCCAGGCGCTGGACGGCCCGGCGGCGGGCCGGCTCGAGGCTCGCCATCTGCCGGGCGAAATTGCTCAGCGCGATGTCGCCGTACTGGGCGACCAGCTCATCCACCTGGGCGCGGGCGCGCAGCGCCCGGCTCCATCACCGCTCGGACGGGCGTCTCCCCTGACGTCCAGAGCTGCTCCATGACCGCCGCCTCGAGCTCGTGGAGCGCGGGAGGGACCGGGCCGCCCTTCGACCTCCTGACGCGGGGAGACGGCATCTGCGGACCGCCACTACGTCGTCAGCCCGCGGGCGAGTCTCAGCCCGCCCCGGGCGAGCCCAGGCCCGGTCGCCCGGAACGCCGGGACCATCTCGCTCGTCACCAGGCCGGTGTGGCTTGTGAGCCGGTCGACGATGGTGAACCACTGGCGGATGCGTCCGGGCGTGTCGACGACGACGGTGACGACCGGGACGCGGCGGCGCAGTTGCCAGAAGGAATCCCCGTGGGGTGGGTGGTCTCCGTGGTAGCCCCAGATGCCCCGCAGGCTGGTCGCTCCCGAGGCTCCGGCCTGCCGCAGCTCGCGGATGAGCCGCTGGTGAAGTGGCTGGCCCGCGGACTGGGCCTGTTCGCTGCTGTAGACCATGAGCTTCTGCCACATGTTGAGACCGGACGGGTCGTTACTGGGCAGTTCCCGCGGCGGTCGCAGCAGGTGGCCGTCGCGCTTGCAGACGGTCAGGCGCTCCAGCGTGAGCAGCGGCAGGGGGAGCAGGGCGGTCAGCGCGGGCACGGCATCGCTGATGCTCGCCGTGTCGCCGACGGCGATGACCATGAGCGGCACCATCGTGTTGCGCCCAAAGAAGGCGGCGCGCTCGCGGGTGCCGGCGAAGGTGCCGTCGACGCCGAGCAGCACAGTGGCTCCGGCAATGCCGCGCTGGTGCAGGAGGGCGACAACGGCCTCGTAGGCGAGCGTGCCGCCAAGGCGCTGGTGGCGACCGACGTAGATGGTCAGCTTGGTCGCCGCCTGGCCCTCCCAGGGAATGCGCGTCACCGGGGCCGCGTCGCCGGTCAGCATCACGGCGCGCTCCAGGGTGACCAGCCCGTCGAAGCGCAGCGCGTTGACCTCCCTCAGCGCGGCCTGAATGCGCGCGCGGGTGTCCACCGCGACCGACACCATCGGCAGATCCTCGGACAGCGTCAGCAGCCGGTCGGTGCGCAGGTGATGTTTGACCCCGAACCCGGTGATGCCGCGCATGACCAGGCTCGTTTGCAGCCGGTGGCGGGCGAAGATGTCGCTGAAGGCGTCGGCGAGGAAGCCGCCGTTGGCGCGATCGCGCTCGCCAAAATAGCTGGTCACCTTCAGACAGTCCTGGTTCATAGCGCTGCTCCGACGTGCTCCCCGGCCCACGCGGCGGCGACGCCGAGTACGAGGCTGACGGCGATGTTGACGAGCCCAACCGCCAGCCGCCGGTCTTCCCCGAGCCGGTGGGTCTCGAACAGCCACGTGCTGAACGTGGTAAAGGCACCGATGAAGCCGGTTCCCATCAGCGCGTTGGCGGCGCTGTCCAAGGTGACGCCCACGAGGATGCCGAGGAGGAAGGAGCCGACCAGGTTGACGACGAAGGTGCCGTAGGGAAAGGTGCTGCGGACGCGCTCGCTCACGGTCCCGTCGAGCCCGAAGCGGGCAATGGCGCCGATGCCGCCGAGCGTGCCGACGCCGAGGAGCTCCGGTGCGCTCATCCGGTCACCCGCGCTCGGCGCACCAGGTTCGTCGCGGCGGCGACCCCAAAGAACCCGCCGGTGATGCTCGCGCCGGCGTACGCGACCGCCAGGCCCACCCGGCCGGCATCGAGCATCTGGAGCAGCTCGACCTGCATCGTGGAGAACGTGGTCAGGGCGCCACAGAAGCCGGTGCCGAGCAACGGGCGACGGTATGCCGAGAGCGGGAGGCGCTCCTGCAGGCGCGTCGTGAAATAGCCGAGGAGGAAGGCTCCGACGAGGTTCACGGTGAACGTGGCCCACGGCCA
>DASZMK010000197.1:0-20562 GCA_035551855.1 Solirubrobacteraceae bacterium | reverse complement strand
CACCGCCGCCACCAGGCAGGCGACGATCGCGAACGCAAACGCCTCGTGTAGGCCGATGCGGAACGGCGCCTCGATCAGCTTCGGGAAGAACGACCGGCCGGTCAGCAGCGTCTGCTGGGCGTGGCTGAGGTGGGTAAGCGCAGTCGACCCCAAAAGGTGCTGGATGGGGTTGTAGCCGAGGAACGCGGCGAACAGGATCGACACCGGCGGGAGGTGGGCCGCCGCCTGCGCCGTGTGAGCCGGCACCCCGTGGGCCTCCAGGCCGGTCGCCATGGCGTGGGGCAGCGACGACGCCAGGCCGAGGATCATCAGCGTGAAGAAGATCCCAATCGAGAGCACCTGGGCGGAGTTCTGGAAGGTCTGGTTCATGCCCCCGCCCGCCCCGCGGTCGCTCGGCGGGAGGCTGTTCATCACGCCGGCCCGGTTGGGCGAGGCGAACATCCCCATCGAGACGCCGTTGAGGAACAGGATCGCGGCGAACAGCTGGTACGGGAAGTTCACCGGCAGCAGCGTCAGCAGAATGAAGCTCAGCGCGGCGCCGAGCATACCCCCGGTGGCGAACGGCCGGGCGCCGAAGCGGTCGGACAGATATCCGGACGTCGGCCCGGCGAACAGCATCCCCAGCGTCAGCGGAAGCATGTAGATCCCCGCCCACAGCGGCGTCTCGGTGAAGCTGTAGCCATGCTGGGGCAGCCAGATGCCCTGCAGCCAGATGATCAGCATGAACATCAGCCCGCCGCGCGCGACCGCCGAGAGGAACGTCGACAGCGTCCCGAACGTGAACGCCCGGATCTTGAACAGCGGCAGCCGGAACATGGGATCCTGCACCCGGCGCTCGACGAGCGCGAAGACGAGGAGCGACACCACCCCGCAGCCGATCAGGATGAGCACCCGGGGACTGCCCCAGCCGGTCGGCGAGCTGCCGTACGGCCGGATGCCGTAGGTCACGGCGATCATGATCAGGATCAGCCCCAGCGCGAAGGAGACATTGCCCGCCCAGTCGATCCGGGCCCGGCGGGGGGTGGAGATCTCCTGAAGCTTCAGATAGGCCCAGACGGTTCCGAACAGACCGACCGGGACTGAGATCAGGAACACCATCCGCCAGCTGATCGGCGCCAGCAGTCCGCCCAGCACGAGCCCCACGAACATGCCGCTGACCCCGACGATGTTGTTGATCCCCAGCGCCATCCCGCGCTGGTTGGACGGGAACGCGTCGGTGATGATCGCCGCCGAGTTGGCCAGCAGGCACGCCGCGCCGATGCCCTGCACGATCCGGAACACGATCAGAAACAGCGCACCGCTCGTGCCGGTCAGCCAGTCGATCGTCAACAGCAGCGACGCCGCCGTGTAGATGACGAACCCCAGGTTGTAGATCCGGACCCGGCCGAACATGTCCCCGAGCCGCCCCAGGCTGACGATCAGCACGCTGGACACGACGAGGAAGCCCAGGATCATCCACAGCAGGTAGAAGCTGTTGGCCGGGACGAGCGGATCCAGCGAGATCCCCTTGAAGATGTCCGGCATCGCGATCAGCGTGATCGATGCATCGAGCGTGGCCAGCAGCACCCCCAGCGTGCAGTTGGACAGCGCGATCCACTTGTAGTTCTCGCCCCGCGCATCGGAGCGGCTGCCACCGCGAAGCGGACGCGGCATGCCTAGGCGCGCCCCTCCGGAAGGCTCGGACTCGGATTCACGGGTTCGAATCTCTGCCTGTTCTGCCCACTCCCGGTACTCTAGCGGAATGATCATTCCGGTCGGTGGGACAGACTCCGGCGAGCGCGGCGAGTGGTCGAGGCTTGACCCGGAGGCCAAGCGCGAGCGCCTCCTGGACGCGGCCACCGGCGTCTTCGCCCGCCACGGCCTCGATGCGCCGATGAGCGAGGTTGCCGAGGCCGCCGGCGCCGGTGTGGCGAGCATCTACCGCGCCTTCGGCTCTAAGCACGAGCTGCTGGCGACGCTCGTCACGCGCCGGATGAGTCAGCTCGCGGCGGCCGCGGAGGAGGCCGACCGGCGGGGGGGCGACCGGTGGACGGCGCTGACCGAGATGGTGCGCTCGCTGGTCGCCGGGCAGCGGGCGGACTACACGATGCTCGAGGCGCGGATGCGGGTCGCCGACCACCCGGACGTCATCGAGGCGGTGGCCCGGGCCACGGCGGCCCAGGAGCGGCTGCTGGCGGCCGCGCGCGCCGAGGGGCGCCTGCGAGCCGATGCCACGACGCTGGATCTCCGGCTGCTCTTCGCCGCCACCCGGGCGGCACGCAACGTCGAGCCTGACCGGTGGCGGCGGATGCTGGAGCTGATGATCGACGCGCTGGACACCCGCCGCGGGCGCTGAGCAGGAGTGGCGCCCCCCACCGGCCGGGCCGGCCCAGGAGTGCGGGCCGGCCCGACCGTGGCGGGGGCTTATGGGTGATCGAGCTCGCGGACGATCACGTGTTGGGGCAGTTGTGAGAGCTGCCTGACCGGGCGTGAGAGCCCGGCGTCTGGGCCGGCCGGGGCGCAGCGCCGTGACCGGCGCCGGTCGTCGTGGAGGCCGGGGACGATGTGCTGCGGGTGGAGGCGGTGCCGGAAGACGCGGCGGTGCTTGCGATCGCGGCACCGCCACCCGCCAGGGTGGCGGTTACCGCCAGGTCATCGGCACTGTTGTGGTTCACACTGGTCACCTCCTTTGGTGGGTCCGTGATCACACGTTCGCGCCGGAACCTCTGATCCGCGTAGGAAGGGGCGAAGAGTTACCCGCGAGGTAATCGACGGGCCGTCGGCCGGCTGGGACCGTGGCGGGGTGCCCGCCCTCACTCGCCTGCTCCCGGCGAAGGTACGCTCATGAGCGTGACCGCGACCGCCTCAGGCCGGGTAGGCACGCTGCTGCGTGACTGGCGACAGCGCCGGCGGATGAGCCAGATGGAGCTGGCGCTTGACGCAGGCGTCTCGACGCGGCACCTCAGCTTCGTCGAGACCGGCCGGTCCCAGCCGAGCCCGCAGATGGTGCTCCACCTCGCCGAGCGCCTCGAGGTGCCGCTGCGGGAGCGCAACCAGCTGCTGCTGGCGGCCGGCTATGCCCCCCGCTTCGCGCGGCGGGCGCTTGACGATCCGGAGCTGGCGGCCGTCCGCGATGCGCTCGGCCACGTCCTGGTTGGACACGAGCCGTACCCGGCGCTCGCCGTCGACCGGCACTGGGACCTCGTCGCCTCCAACGCGGCGCTGGGACCGCTGCTGGACGGTGTGGCGCCGGAGCTGCTGGCGCCCCCGGTCAACTGCATGCGCCTGGCGCTCGCCCCGGACGGGCTCGCCCCGCGCATCCTCAACCTCGGCGAGTGGCGAGGCCACCTGCTGCATCGGCTCCATCGCCAGGTCCGGTTGACCGCCGACGACGCGCTGGCGGCGCTCTACGACGAGGTGGCGGGGTATCCCGGGCCGGGTCTGTCGGCGGCCGACATGCCGGACTCGGGCGCGATCATGGTCCAGCTGCGGCTGGCGACCGCCGACGGCGGCGAGCTCCACTTCTTCAGCACGGTGACCACGTTCGGAACCGCGGTCGAGGTCACCGTCTCGGAGCTCTCCGTCGAGGCCTTCTTCCCCGCCGACGCCGCGACCGCCGACCGCCTCCGGGAAGCGGCTGATGCAACCTGAGCGGCCGACACCCGCGCAGAGTGCGTCACCGCCCGCCCGTGCGCTGGGTCACCCCCGGCCCGTGCGTTGGGTCACCCCCGGCCCGCGCGTTGCGTCACGCCGGCCCGTGCGCCGACTACCGCCGCCGCGCGCCCGCCTCGAGAGCCGGGTTCTGCCAGCCGCCGTCGGTGGGGTTGACGTTGACCCCGGGCGGGACGATCTCGTCGATCTTGTCGAGCAGATCGTCTGAGAGCTCGATGCCGGCGGCGGTCAGCTGCGACTCCAGATGCTCCATCGTCCGCGGGCCGATGATCGCCGAGGTGACCGCGGGATGGCGGATGACGAACGCAATCGCCATCTCGATCAGCGTCATCCCCGCCTCGTCGGCCAGCCGCGCCAGTGCGTCGGCGACCTCGAGCTTGCGCTGGTTCTCCGGCCGCGACAGGTCATAGCGGGCCGGGAGCCGCTGAGCCCGGGTCGAGTCCGGTGCGTCCTCACCACGCCGATAGCGCCCGGACAGCCATCCCCCGGCGAGCGGGCTCCACGGGATCATGCCCATGCCGTATCGCTGCGCGGTCGGCAGGACATCCTTCTCGACCTCACGCACCAGGAGCGAATACGGCGGCTGCTCGCAGACGAAGCGCTCGCGGCCGCGCATCTGCGCCACCCACTGCGCCTCCACGATCTGCGACGCCGGGAAGGTCGACGAGCCGATGTAGCGCACCTTGCCCGCGTGGACGAGATCGCTCAGCGCGCCGAGCGTCTCGTCGATGTCGGTGTCGGCCTCCGGGCGATGGATCTGGTAGAGGTCGATCCAGTCGGTCCGCAGCCGCCGCAGCGAGTTCTCCACCTCGCGGACGATCCACCGCCGCGAGTTGCCGAACTCGTTGGGGTCATCGCCCATGCTCCCGTGCACCTTCGTCGCGAGCACGACGTGGTCGCGCCTGCCGCCGGCCAGGGCCTTGCCGACGATCTCCTCCGACTCGCCCCGCGAATAGACGTCGGCGGTGTCGATGAAGTTGATGCCGGCATCCAGCGCACGGTGGATGATGCGGATGCTTTCGTCGTGGTCCGGGTTGCCCCACTCGCCGAACATCATCGCGCCGAGGCAGAGTGGGCTGACCTTCGTTCCTGTTTTTCCAAGCGTGCGGTAGTTCATGACCTTCACCCTAGCCCCCCTCGGACGCCTCCTCGCCCTCACCCCCCGCGCGCTCACGCCGCTGGCACTCCTGGCGGCAGGCCTCGCGCTCGTCGTCCCCTCCAGGCAGGTTGCCGGCCGGTCCGACGTCCTGCTCGCGGTGCTCGTCCTCGCCACGGCGCTCGGCATCTCGGCCGGCGAGCTCGCCGGCCTGCGTCGTCACGCCGGGGCGGTGGCGGTGCTGTCGGTCGTGCCGCTGGTCGTGCTGGCCGTGCTCTCATGGGTGATCGGACGCCTGTTCGGCGGTGACGTGCGCGACGGCCTGCTGGCGGTGGGGCTGTCCAGCTCGGAGGTGGCCGCGGTTGGGCTCGTCGCGCTGGCCGGCGCCGACGCGACGGTGGCGCTCGGCGCCGTCACCGGGTCTCTGGTGCTGGCGGCGATCGCCGGACCGGCGGCGATCGGCCTCCTGGCCGGGCACGCGGGGCGGGGCGGGAGCGGCCACCTGCTGGCGCGCTTCGCGCTCGTCGTCATCCTCCCCCTCGCCGTCGGCGTGGCCCTGCGCAGCTCCGGCACCGCGGCGCGACGGCTGCGCGCGCTTGACCCCCAGCGCGAGGGGGTGGCCGCGCTCGCCGTGGCCGCGCTGGTCTATGCGGCGCTCAGCGGCACCGACGGCGCCCACGGCCTGGCGCCGGCACTGGCGGCGAGCGTGCTGCTGCTGGCGGCCTCGGCGGTCCCGGGGGCACTGTGGTGGCGGCTGCGGCCGGGACCGACGGGGGTGCCAGGGCTGCTGGTGATCCCGATGCGCGATTTCGCGGTGGCGGCGGCACTGGCGGCGCAGGCGTTCGGCAACCGCGCCGGGGCGGTTCCCGGCGTCTACGGCGTGGTGATGCTGCTGGGCGGCTCGCTGGCGGCCGGCGTCCTCGCCCGGCGCCGGCGGGCCGAGGCCGAGCGCTAAGTTGACGCCATGACCTCTTCCTTCGCCGACGCGCACTTCGGTCTCACCGGCCTGGCCACGATGGGCGCGAACCTGGCCCGCAACGTCGCCCATCACGGCATCCCCATCGCCGTGCACAACCGCACCACCAGCCGGATGCAGCGCTTCCTCGCCGAGTACGGCTCGGAGGGTCCGATCAGCGGTTACGAGACCATCGAGGAATGGGTCGGGGCGCTGGCCCGCCCGCGCATCCTCATGATCATGGTCCAGGCCGGCCCGGCGACCGACGCCGTCATCGAGGACATCGTGCCCCATGTCGACCGCGGGGACATCATCATCGACGGCGGCAACGCCCACTTTCGCGACACCCAGCGACGTCACGCCGCGCTGGCCGAGCAGGGGATCCACTTCCTCGGCGTCGGCGTCTCCGGCGGGGAGGAGGGTGCGCTCAACGGCCCCAGCGTCATGCCCGGCGGTGACCGCGAGCCATACGACGAATGGGTCAAGCCGATCTTCGAGACGATCGCCGCCCACGTCGACGGGACCCCGTGCTGCACATACGTCGGTCCGGACGGCGCCGGCCACTACGTGAAGATGGTCCACAACGGGATCGAGTACGCGGACATGCAGCTGATCGCCGAAAGCTACGACCTGCTGCGCAACGCCGCGGGACTCGAGGTGCCGCAGATCGCCGAGATCTTCAAGACGTGGAACAGCACGGAGCTCGAGTCGTTCCTGATCGAGATCTCCGCGCGCGTGCTGGCCAAGGTCGATGACGCGACCGGCAGGCCGCTCGTCGACGTGATCCTCGATGCCGCCGAGCAGAAGGGGACCGGTCGCTGGACGGCGCAGGACGCGCTGGAGCGAGGCGTTCCGCTGACGGGCATCACCGAGGCCGTGTTCGCCCGCTCGCTGAGCGCCCTCAAGGAGGAGCGGGTCCACGCAGCCGAGATCCTGAAGGGTCCGGACGGGACGGCAACATCGGCATCCGGCGGCGACTCGCTCGCCGATGACCTCCAGCACGCGCTGTACGCGTCGAAGATCGTCAGCTACGCCCAGGGGTTCGCCCAGATGGCGGCCGCTGCCGACGGCGAGGGCTGGAACATCGACCTCGGCTCGATGGCCACGATCTGGCGGGGCGGCTGCATCATCCGCGCCCGCTTCCTCGACCGCATCCGCGAGGCCTACGACCACGAGCCGGCGCTGGCCAACCTGATGCTGGCCGAGTTCTTCTCCCAGGCGCTGGAGCGGGCGCAGGACCCATGGCGACGGGTGGTCGCCCGCGCGGCCGAGATCGGCATCCCCACCCCGGCGTTCTCCTCGTCTCTGGCCTACTACGACGGCTACCGCCGCGCCCAGGGCCCGGCGAGCCTGATCCAGGGCCTGCGCGACCTGTTCGGCGCCCACACCTACCGGCGCGTCGACGGCGACGGCACGTTCCACACGATGTGGGGCGAAGACCTGCGCGAGGTCGAAGCCTGAGCGACGATCCAGGGGCCGAGCGTCCGAACCTCAGCCGGTGTGCTGTGACGGCGCCACCTTCAAGCTCGACCGCGGCGCCCTGGTCGGCGCCAGGGCCATGTCGGCGAAGCCCATCGCCTTGCCGCGCAGCCGTCCGTAATCAACCTTGTCGGTGGTCTTCATCCCGGCGTTGAGCAGGTAGGTGGGGCCGGTGATGTAGTTGGCGTCGGCGATCCCGCCGAAGTTGTAGAGATGTTCGCCCTCGCCCGGCCACGCCGCCTCGGTCAGCTTGGCGTTGGGAGCAAGGGGCCTGCAGACCAGGCCGGGATCCGTCCCCACGGCGGCGAGCATGTTGTACGCGGCGGCCTGCAGGCCGGTGCTGGTCGGCATGAAGAACGCCTCGAACTCCGGCGTGTCGGTGATCCTGATCGTGCCGTTGGGCTGGGGCTGGCCCTGCTTGGCACCAACGTGCTCAAGGGTGACCGCGGCGGCGATCCGGGGGATCAGGTCATGGGCATGGCGCCGGCTGAACTCGATGGCGCCCACGCCCCCGGCGAAGTGCCCGCTCGTGTACAGGATCATGATCGAGCGGCGCAGGGAGCCTCGATCGATCCGGGTCAGGTACTGGACGATCGAGCCGATCGTGTCCGGTCCGTTGTCCTCGATCCCATTGGGACCGTCGGTGTGGCTGTGCAGCACCACCAGCTCCCGGCTGGCGCCCGGGATGAAGCCGATCAGGTTGTGGGTGGTGACGCGCTTGACCGTCGCGTTCAGGTCCACCCGCACCCGCGTCCCGGTGCCCGCCAGCCCCCGCAACCGCGCCCCCTCGCCGGCGGCGACGTAGACGCCGGGGATGGCGTGGATGACCCCGTCATACGGGAAGTACATGCCGGCGGCATCGGCATCGTCGAGCGGCAGGACGCCGATCGCCGCCGCCGCTCCCCCCTGCTCGAGGGCGACCTCCTGCGCCTCGGCGCCGCCCTGCGCCAGCCACGGCCGGACATACGGCGCGTCCAGGTTCAGCGCGTGCCTGGGGTCGTAGATCCGGTCGGCGAACAGCACGAACGTGCCGAAGGTGTACGCCGGGACCGTGACCTCGAACAGGGCGATCTTGCCCTGCAACGATCCGGCGCGATGGCCGACCCCTGGGGCACAAAGACCAGCTCTCCGGTGACGCTGCCCGTCGGCAGCACCCCGGAGTACGGGATGTAATTCGCGACGCGAACCGAGCCGGCCCCCGCTCCGGAGACGACGTGCAGCGCTGCCCGGTTCGCGGTCCAGCGGCGGAACGTGGCGCCCTCGGCCCGGACGCCGGAGACGCCCAGCGCGACGAGGCGATCGTGCAGCGCTGCCACGTAGTTCTCGTGCTCTCGCGATCCGGTGGCGCGCAGGCCGCGGCTGTCCAGCTCCTCATACCACTGGCGCATCTGCTTCATGCCCATGAACTGGCTCGGATGAACCCTGTGCGCGGCGTCTCCAGAGAACCTGGCCGCCGGCCATGCCGGCTTCCTCGCCGCGGCCAGGGCTCGCCCCGGAAGCGCGGGGAGGACCGAGGCGCCGACGGCGCCCGCTCCGAGCTTGACGACCTGGCGGCGGGTCAGGCCGCCGCGTGGCTGCACTTTCGGCCGCAAGGAGCTGCTGCTGCTCGACGTCGACGCCCGGATCGTTGAACGAACGGCCGATCGGATTCGCTGCGCGCTGGCCGCCGCGCCCCTCGGCGTCGCCGACCGCGTGTCGGCCGGCCTGCACGCGTACGCCGCCGGGTTTGCCCAGGACCCGCGGACCGGGCGGGTGCACTTCTTCGAGGTGCTCGCAGCGGTCGCCGACTCAGACACCCACCGGCGCGTCACCGGCGACCAGCTGATGGAGCTGTTCTTGACCGAGGGAGCCTCGTGGATGGAGCAGGGGCTGATCCCCCGCCGCGATCTCACCATCACATCCGGCGCGCTCCTCGGCGCCACCCGGTACGCCATGACCGACTGGATGATCAGCGACGGCGCCTACCCGGTGGAGCAGGTCATCGCCGAACTGGTCCGCCTCTATGTGCTGGCACTCGGCATGCCCGATCAGCGCTAGGTGGCGGGCGTCAGGCCCGGGATCCAGCTCGTCCCGGCGAGAGGCACGCGGGCCATCGCCGCGGCCTCGATGGTCAGCGCCACCAGATCCTCGGGCTCGAGGTTGTGGACGTGGGACTTGCCGCACGCCCGGGCCAGCGTCTGGGTCTCGAGCGTGAGCGTGCGCAGGTAATTCGACAGGCGCCGGCCGCCGAGGACCGGATCCAGCCGCGACGCCAGCTCCGGCTCCTGGGTCGAGATCCCCGCCGGATCGCGGCCGGCCTGCCAATCGTCGTAATACCCCGCCGCCGAGCCGATCTCGGCGTACTGCTCGTCGTGCTCCGGCGCGTTGTCGCCGAGCGCGATCAGCGCGGCCACGCCGATCGACACGGCGTCCGCGCCGAGCGCGAGCGCCTTGGCCACGTCGGCACCCGTCCGGATGCCGCCGGAGACGATCAGCTGGACCTTGCGGTGCATGTCGAGCTCGGTCAGCGACTCGACCGCCTGGGGAATGGCCGCCAGGATGGGGATCCCGACGTGCTCGATGAAGACCTCCTGCGTCGCCGCGGTACCGCCCTGCATCCCGTCGAGCACGATCGCGTCGGCGCCGGCCTTCACCGCCAGGGCGACGTCGTAGTAGGTCCGCGAGGCGCCGACCTTGACGTAGATCGGAATCCGCCAGTCGGTGATCTCGCGCAGCTCCTCGATCTTGATCTCCAGATCGTCGGGACCGGTCCAGTCCGGGTGCCGGCAGGCGCTGCGCTGATCGATCCCGGCGGGGAGGTCGCGCATCTCGGCGACGCGGTCGGAGATCTTGTGGCCGAGCAGCATCCCGCCGCCCCCCGGCTTGGCGCCCTGGCCGATGACGACCTCGATGGCGTCGGCGCGACGCAGGTCATCCGGGTTCATCCCGTAGCGCGAGGGCAGCAATTGATAGACCAGCCGAGTCGAGTGCTCGCGCTCCTCCGGCGTCATCCCGCCGTCCCCGGTCGTCGTCGACGTTCCCACTTCGCTGGCGCCACGGCCGAGCGCCTCCTTGGCGCTGCCGCTCAGGGCGCCGAAGCTCATCCCGGCAATCGTGATGGGGATGTCGAGGTGGATCGGCTCCCGGGCAAACCGGGTGCCGATCGTGACGTCGGTGGCGCAACGCTCCCGGTAGCCCTCCAGTGGATAGCGCGACACGCTGGCGCCAAGGAAGAGCAGATCATCGAAGTGCGGGACGCGGCGCTTGGCTCCGAAGCCCCGGATGTCGTAGATGCCCTCGCTGGCGGCGCGCTGGATCTCGGCGATGGTGTTGCGGTCGAAGGTCGCCGACTCCCGCAACCCGGGATGCCAGCCGGCGGCGACGCGATGCGATCCGTTTGTGGCGTGCGCGCTCATGGTCAGTACACCCCCACGTTGTCGACGTGGAAGTTGTACAGCTGGCGAGCCGACCCGTAGCGGCGGAACTCATCGGCCGCGGCGTCGACCTCGGCGCGGGCGAGCAGCGACGCGAGCTGCTGGCGGTGCTCGTCACGCATCTCCTTCTCGATGCAGTCGGCGCCCAGGCCGGCGACGTCCCCGCGCACGTACAGCCGGGCCTCGTACAGGGAGTCCCCGAGCGCCTCGCCGGCGTCCCCGCACACCACCAGGCAGCCCTTCTGGGCCATGAACGCGCCCATGTGGCCGATTGAGCCGCGCACCACGATGTCGGCCCCCTTCAGGGAGATCCCGCACCGAGCCGACGCATCGCCGTGGATGACGAGCAGCCCGCCCCGGGCGGTGGCTCCCGCCGCCTGGCTGGCGCTCCCCTCCACGACCACGGTCCCGGACATCATGTTCTCGGCCACGCCGACCCCGCAGGTCCCGCGAACGCGGACGGTGGCCCGCTTGTTCATCCCCGCGCAGTAGTAGCCGACATGACCGTCGATCTCGACCTCGTAGTCGGCGTCGAGCCCGACGGCGATGCTGTGGCGGCCGTCCGGGTGGAGCACCGTGATGGGGGTGGCTGCGGCCGTCTCAACGCGGTCGTGGAGCCGGCGGTTGAGCTCCCGCACCGTGTCGGTGCGCAGATCGAAGGTCAGAGCCTGCTGCGCGGTCGCGCCTGCCGGAGGGATCATCCGACGGGCGCCGTGCCCCAGCTGTAGACACGCCCCGGCTCAGGCTCCCACGTGACCGCCCGCTCGGCGCCGGGAAGGACCGCGATCGCCCGGTACTCCGACGCCATCGCCACCCATTCGTCGGTCTCGGCCATGACGGCGGGCTTGCAGGCGATGGGATCGCGCAGGACGGCGAAGCCGTCGGCCGTGCCGACCGCGAACGTGTAGAAGCCGTCGAGATCCTCGAGGCAGCCCTCGAGCGCCTGCTCGAGCGTCGCCCCCTCGCGCAACCGCCAGGTCAGATAGCCGGCGGCGACCTCCGTGTCGTTGTCGGTCTGAAACCGGATCCCCTCGCGGCGCAGAGTGCGGCGCAGACGATTGTGGTTGGACAGCGAGCCGTTGTGCACGAGACACAGATCGAGCCCCGTGGAGAACGGGTGCGAGTGCTCGGTCGTGACGCGGCTCTCGGTCGCCATCCGCGTGTGACCCAGGGCGTGACTGCCGCCGATCTCGTCCAGGCCGAATCGGCGGACGAACTCCTGGGGCAGCCCGGCCTGCTTGTAGATCTCGATCGTCGCCCCGGCGCTCATCAGCGTCAGCTCCGGATGACGATCGCGCAGCCAGTCGCCGACCGCGTCGGCCTCTGTCGCCACGATGAACGTCGCGTGGGTGGCGCGCACCCCGGTCAGCCGGGCGTCGCCGAACGCCGTCGCCATCGCCCCGGCGACCGCTTCCCACTCCTGGTCGGCGGCCGGCGAGTGGACCGAGACCTTGCACCACCCGTCCGGGGCCGGGTCGCGGTAGAACGCGGCACCGGCACTGTCCGGCCCCCGGAACGACAGCTGCTCGAGCATGCGCGCCAGGTGGCTGCCGAGCTCCGGACGCAGCGCCTGACTCTTCGTATACAGCCCGGCAATCCCGCACATGAACCGGAGCCTAGAGCGTGGTGGCGCTCGCTCCAATGGCGTGCACGCGCACACTTTTGCGGCCGAATGTGGTGTCGGCGGCTACACCGGCAGGCGGCGCTGGGCCCGGCGCACCGCCTGGAGAGCGGCCCGCAGGTCGCCGCGCGCAATCGGTGACAGGGCACCGGGATCGATGAGGTTGTCGGCGCGCTGCCCCGCCGAGATGAGTTCCGCGTGATGCTCGAAGCGTACGCTCGTGATCACCTCAAAGGCCTCGCGCAGCGCATCGGCGTCGTCCCGGGACACGCCACCGGCACCGGCGATGGCCTCGATGCGGTCAAGCGTCGGCGAGATCGAAACTCCACTGGCCAGCGCGTGGTAGCGCACGACGTTGACCAGCGGGATGATTGCTCCCCGCTTGATGTCCAACCGTCCCGCCCGCTCCCCATCGTGCACGGTCGCGAGCTGGCCGCGGAAGTTGAGAGCCACTGGAAAGCCGGCGGCCGAGCGTGCGATGAGCCGCATGAACTGGGGGTGCTGGCGGGCGGCGCGGATCCGGGCACCCAAGCCGGCGGAGATGTCCAGTCCTCCCGCCACCGGGCGGAAGTCGAACGCCACGGTCGCGCGGACCAGGTGGGACTCGTCCGGCTGGCTCAGGCACTCGTCGAACGTCCGCAGCCACGCTCCCTTCGCCATCCGCCACCGGCGGTTGCCGGCGAGCACACCATTGTCGTCTGAGCCGATGCCGCATCGCGCCAGGCCGCCATTGACCTCGGACCCGAGGCGGGCGAAGTACGCATCGGCGGCGGCCTCCTCTCCGGGAAGCGGAGCTCCGTAGGCGAGCGCGTTGTCCTGATCGGAGGCCAGCGTGAACTCGCGGCGAGCGGCGCTCCCCAGGTCCAGCCACGCCCACGGCAGGGGCGCCGGCCCCGCGTCCCGGAGCGAGAAGTCGATCAGGCGGGCCACGACCGTGTCCTGAGCGAGGCTGAGCACGCGGCCGAGATCCCCGGACGGCACGCCCGCCCGGGACAGGGCCAGGAACTGCTGGGGCAGGCGTGAGGCGGCGGCGGCGAGGTGGTCCTCGTCCGCCGCCTCCAGGATCGTGTGTCGCAACCCGATGGGACTGCGGGCCTCGAGAGCCAGCAGGTCAGTCGCGCACAGGATCCCGCATACGCGTCCGCCGTCGAGCACGACCAGGTGCTCCACCTCGCCGGCGATCATGTCGATCGTGGCCTCGATCGCCAGCTGGACCGGGGACACGGCCGGTGCCGGAGCGCGGGCGATCGTCCGCAGCGGAGCGTCAGGCGAGAAGCCGTCGCTCGCCACCATCGCGCGAACATCGGCGTCCGTCACGATCGCCAGGCCGTTGTCGTCGATGAGGATCAGCGCGCCGGGTCCCTCCTCCGAGAGCCGCCGGGCCGCCTCGGCCACGGTCGCACCAGCGGGCGCGAACACCGCAGGGCGCATGATCGCCGACACGGGCGTGGTGCCGACCTCCTGCAGCGCATGCACAGTGTGGCCGGTCCGGGTCAGGCGCGTGCGCATCGTCTCGGCGACATAGGCGGCGCCGGCCTCGCTTCCCAGCAACCGGCGCGCCTGCGCCGATCCCAGGAGCGCACAGGTCGACGGTTCGCGCGCGCGAACCCCGAACGTCGGAGACATCCCCGTCAGCAGCGATGCCTGGCCGAAGCACTCCCCGGGCTCCAGGATCTGGACCGCCTCACCCTGATGCACGAGCTCCATCGATCCGGTGAGGATGACCCACAATCCGGGCGCCGGCGGCCCGTCCTCGACGAGGACGAGCGCGCCGGTCGGCTGTTCGGAGACGGTGGCGCCGCCCACCAGATCGTGCAGCTGCTCGGCGCTCAGGGTGTCGAACGGCGGATGACCGGCGAGGAATGTGTCCAAGTGCTCCATGTCCGACCCCGCAATTGTGTTGCAATCGCGCCTTGCGAGCGACCGGCGACGTGTCAGGGTAGAGCCGCAAATCGATCGGCGGACCTGGAGGACTGGATGCCCGACGAAACGACAGCGCCCGGGCCACACGACGACGCACTCGTCTATGAGTCCGGCGGCCTGCCGAAGACGACGAACTGGTGGGGGGCGTTCGTCATCGGGCTGGCGGGAACGATTCTCGTCACCGGGATTGCGCCGGTGATGGTGACCGAGCTCGGCGCCGCATCCGTGCCCGTGATCGTGATCATCACGATCACCGGCTATCTCGTCTGCCTGCTGCTCGCCGAGCTGTCGGCGATGATGCCGGACCGCTCCGGCGGGCTGCCGTCGTACGCCTACCCCGCCTACAAGGATCGCTGGCCTCGGTTCGCCGAGCACATCAACGGATTCACCGCCTGGGCCTACTGGCTCGGCTGGTTTCCCGTGGCGCCGCTGAACATGATCCTGGCCTCGTTCTACATCACCGACCGCCTCAACCTGACCGGCGGCACGTTCTCCCCCCTGGGCACGAAGATCAGCTGGTGGACGCTCGGGATCTCGGTCGTGGGGCTGATCATCCTGGCGATCCCCGCCGTCCGCGGGCTGCGTTTCGGCACGTTCTTCGCCACGGCGCTGGCGGTTCTGTCGATGATCCCGCTGACCTTCCTGGCCATCGCGTGGATCTTCCATCCCTCGGTGGTCGACTTCGGTCAGCTGTTCCACTTCCGCCACACGAACGGCACCGGCTTCTTCTCGTCCCTGTTCGGCCACGGGTGGCTGACCCTGTACCTCGCGTTCTCGTTCCTGTTGACCTGGAACGTCATCGCGATGGAGGCGGCGGCGTGCTACATCGGCGAGACGCGCAATCCGGACCGCGACGCCAAGATCGCCATGAACCTCGAGGGGCTGTACGGCCTGTTCATCTACACGATGATCCCGGTGGCGTTCATCATCGTCATCGGCGTCACCGGGCTGGGCAACGCCGCGCTCGTCGACCCCAAGACGATCTTTGTCCACTTCGCCTCCAAGGTGTTCGGTGCCGGGGCCGGCTCGAGCATCCTCAATTGGCTGGTCGCGATCATGCTCATCCTGGCGCTGATCCTGTCGGCGCTCAATGCGATCACCGGGACGGCCCGGTCGCTGCACCAGATGTCGACGGATGGGCAGTTCCCCAGGTTCTTCCAGCGCGTCAACCACCACGGCGTCCCGCACCGGGCGATGATCTTCAACGTCGCCTGGTCGATTCTGGTCGTCTTCGCCGGCGGCGCGGTGCAGATCTACACGCTGTCCAACGTCGGCTACCTGGCGTCGTTCCTGCCGGTGCTGGTCGGCTACTTCCTGTTGCGCAAGCACCGCCCCAACGTGCGGCGGCCGTTCCGATTGCCCGAGTGGATGAAGTACGTCGCGCTCGCCATCGCTCTCCTGTACGCGGTCATCTATTTCTACGGCGGCCCTGTCTATGCCTCCTGTGCCTGCAATGCGGCCGGAACGAAGACCCTGCCGTACTACTTCATCGGCTGGGGCGTGCTGCTGCTCTACCTGCCGCTCTACTACTTCCGCAAACGGGTCGAGGATCGGCGAGATGCGCCCGCCGAGCCGGTGACGCCGAGCGCGGAGATGGCGTCCGGCGGCGCCGGGACATGAGCGCCACCGCCGAGGTGACCGAGCCGCGGGCGGGACAGGATCAGTTCCGTCGGATCCTGCTCGCCTCCGAGGGGCGGCCGATCCCCCCGGCCGCAGTGGCCCGCGCGATCGAGCTCGTGTCGCGCACCGGCGCCACCGTCCACGTGTTCACGATTGCCCGGGTGCACGGGACCGCCTTCGGCATGCCGTCGCCGGGGCTGCTGCCGACCAAGAAGGAGTGGGCCGAGCAACGGGACATCGTCGCCAAAGCCATCCGGCGCCTGAAGCGCAAGGGCGTCGTGGCCGATGGACACGTGCTCGGCACCCGCAACGCCACGAAGAAGATCCTGGCCGAGGCCAAGCAGGAGGGCTGTGACGCGATCGTCATGGCGGCGGATCCGGACCGCAATCGCTTCACCGGCAACATGATGTGGAGCCAGGAGCCCCAGCGTGTGCGCCGCCGGTCCAAGCTGCCGGTGTTCCTGGTGCCGGACGACTCGGGCGGCGCCGAGCGCTAGCTCTCGGCGTCCGGGCGCCCGTGCAGGCGAGCGAGCTTGATCGCGAGTTCGAGCGACAACAGGTCGTCGGCGTCGAGGTCGAGCCCCGTCAGCTCCTCTATTCGCCCCAGGCGCTGACGCAGCGTGTTGGGGTGGATGTACAGCGCCCGGGCGCTCTCGATGACACTCCGGCGCTCCGACAGGTAGCGCTCGAGCGTGTCCAGGAGCGCCGTCCGGCGCCGGCGGTCATACTCGATCAGGAGATCGACGGCCGTCCGCATGCGATCGCGCGGCGCGTCACCGGCGCCGATCTGCACCAGATAGCGGTAGGCGCCCACCTCTGAGTAGGCGATCGCCCCGCCGTCGCGCAGCAGCGCCCGGGCGATGGTGGCGGCATCGCGGGCTTCGCGATAGGCGCCGCCGGCATCCAGGGGGGCATCACGCACCTCACTGACGCCGATCACAGCGCCGTTGGCCAGCCCCAGTTCCCGCGCGTCGTGAAGCACACCGTCCACCGCCGGCCGGCGCGCCGTCCCAAAAGCGAGCAGCGCGCGCACCGGCCCCGGCCCGGCCTCGATCGCCGAGCGCGGGGCGAGGTCCGCCAGTCTCCGACCGAGGGCCTCGGCCGCCGTCCGCCACGCGCCGGACGCCTGCTCCCGGGTGACGACGGGCTCGGCGCAGAGCATCAGGTACGGCGCGGTGAGGTCGCAGCGCAGCTCGGCGGCCCGGGCGGCGGCGAACGCGGTGGCGCCCGCGGCCAGCGCCTCGAACAGGTCCTTGATCGTGTTGGCGGTCGTCAGGCCCTCAATCAGCTCGGCGCGCTTGATCGCCACCGCCGCGACATGCGCCACGGCCCGCGCGATCTCCGCGTCCTCGTCGCTGAACCTGCGGTCCGCCGCCGTTGCGCACAGCACACCGACTCGCTCGTCGCCGGCGGCCAGCGGGGTGACGAGCAGGTCGGTGGCCTGCTCCGACGGCCACAGCGCCCGCGCCGGAGAGCGGTGGGGCCGGTGCGGGCGCTTCTCCAGACCGGCCACCATGACCTCGGTGACCGAGCGGACGGCCGGCGGCGGGAGCTCCTCCGGGAAGGACGCCATCGCGCCAAGGGTCTCGCCGTCGGATTCGAGCCGGAGCAGCTGGCAGGACTGGGCGTGGATCAGACGCGCCGTACCCCTGACGAGGACGGCGCCGAGCTCGCCGATGCCGGAGGCGGCGGCGACCTGCTGGGTGAGCTCCGACAGCCCCGTCAGCGAGTCGACGCGGCGACGCTCGCGGTCATAGAGCTGGGCGTTCTCGATGGCGCCACTGACCAGCGAGGCGATGTGGATCAGCAGCTTCGGCGTGTCCTCGCCGAACTCGTGCGGCGCGCGGGTGTGCAGGACGATCACGCCGATCGTCTCGCCGGCGCGCGACAGGATGGGAACGGCCGCCATCGACTGGAAGCGCTCCTCCTCCAGCAGCGGGACGTACTTCATGCGGGGATCCTGCATGGCCCGGTCGCGGATGAACTCCGGGGTGCGGTGGCGCGCCACCCAGCCCGTCAGCCCCTCCTGGACGGAGAACTGCACGTTGCCCACGGCCTCGCCGAAGACCGGCGAGGCGGCCCTGATCGTCAGCCGCCCATCCTCCAGCAGGTAGATGAAGCAGGCGTGGCATCCGGTGGCGTCGGTGGCCAGATCGACGACGCCCTGGAGCATCGGCTGCAGCTCCAGGGAGGAGGACACCAGCTTGATGACGCCGTACAGCGTGCGGTTCTCCTCGCGGAGGCCATGGAGCTCGGCCGCCGCCGCGGATGGGAATTCTGCATTCAATGCCACGGGGAACAGTGTCCTCTATGTGCGCGGAGCACATGCTCAGGCCGGTAACGGGGTGCTCAGAACCATTGTGCACCACCACGGCCGCCAGATATACGTAGCGACATGAGTGACGCCCCCCACACCGAAGATGACGTCCGCCGCATCGTCAAGGACAACGGGATCGAGTTCCTGTTCGCCCAGTTCGTCGACATGCACGGCAAGCCGAGCGCCAAGCTCGTCCCTGCCCACCACCTCGACGACCTGCTGACCGAGGGCGCCGGCTTCGCCGGTTTCGCGGCCGGCGACATCGGCCAGGGTCCGGACGACCCGGACATGGTGGCGATGCCGGACCCCTCGACGCTGACCATCCTGCCGTGGCGTCCCACGGTCGCCCGGTTCGCCTGCGATGTCACCGTGGAGGGCGAGGAGTGGCCGTACTGCCCGCGCACCATCCTGCGCCGAGCGATCGCCCGTGCTGCGGATCTGGGCTACGAGCTGCGGATCGGCGCCGAGCTGGAGTACTTCCTGCTCCGGCGCGCCGCCGACGGGTCACTGGAGCTGGCGGATCCGCTCGACACCCTGGACCAGCCCTGCTACGACATGCGCGCCCTGACGCGCAACCTCGACTTCGTGTCCGAGGTCTCCCAGGCGGTGACCGGCCTCGGTTGGGACAACTACGCCACCGACCACGAGGACGCCAACGGCCAGTTCGAGCAGAACTTCCAGTACGCCGACGCGCTGATCACCTGCGATCGCGCGATCTTCTTTCGCTACATGGTCGAGTCGCTGGCCCAGCAGCGCGGCCTGATCGCGACGTTCATGCCCAAGCCGTTCGCGCACCTGACCGGCAACGGCTGTCACTTCCACGTGAGCCTGTGGAAGGACGGGCGCAACGTGTTCGAGTGCGAGCCCTCCGACGATCCCCGCGGTCTCGGGCTCAGCGAGCTGGCCTACAACTTCATCGGCGGGTTGAAGGCGCACGCGAAGGCCTACATCTCGGTGACCGCCCCCACGGTCAACTCCTACAAGCGGCTCGTCGTCGGCGCCCCCACCAGCGGCGCCACCTGGGCCCCGGCCTACATCAGCTACGGCTACAACAACCGCACCCAGATGCTGCGCGTCCCCGCGCCGGGCCGCATCGAGGACCGCACCGTCGACGGCTCCTGCAACCCGTACTTGGCGGCGACCGCGATGCTCGCCGCCGGCCTGGACGGAATCGAGCGCGAGCTCGACGCCGGCGACCCCAACTCCTCCAACCTGTACACGCTGGACGCCGCCGAGCGCGAGGCCCAGGGCATCGACGTGCTCCCCGCCAACCTGCTCGACGCCACCCGGGAGCTCGAGCGCTGCGACGTCCTGCGCCGGGCGCTCGGCTCCGTGGGCGGCCGCGACTACGTCGACTACTTCATCGAGGTCAAGCGCCGCGAGTGGCAGGCCGCACACGAGCAGATCACAAAATGGGAGCTCGAGCGCTACCTGCAGCTGTACTGATGTCGCGGGTGGTGCTGGATCACCGCTTGAAGCGCTGCTGAGGCCCGAACGTCTGGCAACGACGGGGTCGTGGGACGGGGGTCGCCGACGGATCCCGGCTCCCGCGGGACGGCGGCCGCGGGACGGCGGCCGCCGGACGGCGGCCGCCGGCCGGTCCCGGCCCGCCGCCCGGCGCGGACCTGCACAGCGCGCCAAATCCCGGCGGTGCCGGGAGATTTGGCGCAATCCGGGGGCTGAGCCTGCACGTGGTGACAAACTCTCCGAGCGTCCGCTGATTTGGCGCCTGAGGCACGCTGAGATCCGGTGCACCGGCTCCTGTGGGCCGCACCCACCTCCGTTTCGTCGTTTCGCGCTGCGGCAACGTCGCAAGCGCTGCCGCAGGCCGAACATCTGGCAACGAAGGGGGCGCGGGACGGCGGTCGCCGGGCGGACCGTCGGGCCCCGCGGGACGGGGTCGCGCGACGGCGATCGCCAGCGGACTGTCGGGGCCCCGCGGACCGGCGGGGGACGGCGGTCGCCGGGCGGGTCCCGCCCGCGCGGGCCGGCGCGGACCTGCACAGCGCGCCAAATCCCGGCGGTGCCGGGAGATTTGGCGCAATCCGAGGGCTGAGCCTGCACGTGGTGACAAACCCTCAGAGCGTCCGCTGATTTGGCGCCTGGTGCATGCTGAAATCCGGTGCAAAGGCCCTCCGGGGTGCAAAAGCCCTCCGGGGTGCAACAGCCACCGGGGCGCGGACGGTGGCGCCGGCGGGGGACCCTGGCCTGCCGGTGGCCCGCACTCACGCTCCCTTCATTGCGCCGTGTTTCGGCGACCCGCCCCGCTAATCCGGCCTGAACCGCCCCGTCGGCCGCCCGGAACGCGGTTCCGCGTGTGTCAGGGAGCCGACGGTCCGATAGCCGGCGTGCTCGAGGTGGGTGGCCAGGGCGATGAATGCCTTTCCGGTCGTGAGCGCGTCGCCCAGGGCGTGGTGCGGGTCCTCGGCGGGCTGCCCCAGGACCGTCGCCAGGCGCGCCAGCGGCAGGCCCGGCCGGTTGACGCCG
>DASZMK010000196.1:0-2657 GCA_035551855.1 Solirubrobacteraceae bacterium | reverse complement strand
GGCGGCTGACCTCTCGGCCTTCGGCGGTTGGGGCCGAGGCTCGGAGTGGCGAAGGTAGCCAGCGAACTCGGCGTGCAGGGGCAACTGCTCGGCGGGATAGTCCCGACCCACGGACCGGAGGAGCCCTTGATGCCAGACATGCGCTGGGTCACCGAGACGGTGTTGGTGGCTCGCCATAGGTCGATCGTGCCAGACGCGGGCGCGCTCCCACCCCAGGGAATATCCCTGGTGTTGGCGACCATCGGAAACTGCCCGGACGCGGCCACGATCTGCCTAGCGGCGGCCAACACCGAGCGTGGTGGCCGAGCCGCTTCCAATCCGGCCTCAACGGCTACAGACCGCCGAATCGGGCGCGTCGTCGGCGGGACTACTCGCCGTCATTCTGTGCGCCTCTACGCGGGCGATCAGGGACGCTGTCGCACCGTTATTCAGTGCGCCGATGGTCGATGGCACGACGCGCCTCGAGCAGGCTTGCGGTCCTCGCGCTGCTACGCGCCCAGTGTGTGTCCGGAGGAGCGCTTCAGCTCCAGCACCGGGATCGTTCTGATGCCGGCAGTGCGCTTCGCGTAGTCGGCGAAGCCCGGGTATCGGCGCGCCTGCTCGTCGTAGATGCGGTCGCGCTCGTCGCCCTGGAGCTCGCGGACGGTCACGGGGTACGTCTCCGTGCCGCGTTCGACGGTGCCCTGGGCGGCGGCGGTGAGGTTGTAGTACCAGTCCGGGTTCGACGGTGCTCCGCCCTTGGTTGCGAACACGTAGATCGCGTCGTTGTCAGCATCGTCAGGTAGGTACATCATCGGGTTGACGTACTCGCGTCCACTGTTGCGGCCGCGGTGGTGTACGAGCGTGAGGGGCGCGCTCTCGAAGTTGCCGCCGACACGGCCGCCGTTTGCGCGGAACTCCGTGATGATCTTGTCGTTCCAGTTGTTCGCTTCCGGCGTCTCAGCCTCCTCGTGTGTAGTCCGGTCAGCGGCGCGTCAGTTCTGCCCGACGGGCGCTTCGTGGACGGTGCGATCGACGACGACCTCGCGGTCGTGGGAGAACGGCTCTCCCATATCCGGCTCGGAGGTCAAGCCGCTCGGGCGGGCTGGGTGGCCACGAATTGCGTCTTCAAAAAGGCCGATGCCCGGTCGAGCGCCGCATCCCCCTCATCGAGGACGGCAGCAAAACCTTGGAACACGTGGGGGACGCCGGAAGTGACCTCGAGGGTGATCGGCACGTCGGCGGTGGCTGCCCGTGCGGCGAGCGTGAGAGCGTCGCTGAGCAGGATCTCGTGCGAACCCACTTGGATCAGAAGCGGCGGCAATCTGCTGAAATCGCCGAATACCGGGCTGATATGCGGGTCAGCGGCGTCCGCTGCGGCTACATAGTCCGGGACCCGGAGGCGGAGGCCATCTGGCGTGAGGATCGGATCGACCGCCCGCTTGTCGAGGATGGTATCGCCCGAGAGCGTCAGGTCTGCATAGGGCGACATCAAGAAGGCACAGGAGGGCAGCGGCGTGCCGGCGTCTCTTAAGGCGAGGAGGGTGGCCACCGCCAGCCCACCTCCGGCCGACTCGCCGGCGAGAGCGATCTGGCCAGGGTCGATGCCCTGACCGAGAAGTCCCTCGTAGGCGGCCTGGGCGTCTTCGACCGCGGCCGGATAGGGGTGTTCGGGAGCTAGCCGGTAATCGACGGTGACGGCCTTGGCGCCTGTTCGCCGGGCCAGATCGCCCACCAAGGGGACCGAAGTTGCCGCCGAGCTGATGACGTAGACGCCGCCGTGGAAATAGAGGATCACGTTCGCGGCGTCCGTGCCCTGGATTGTGACCTCGAGGGCGCCGACGCCGCCGATCGTCGTGGGTTTCTGATGGACATCGCCGGCCACCGGGACACGTGCCGTCAGGTCGTTGAACGCAGCCCGCAACGTCGGGACGTCGGCTCCGAGGTCGAGCTGGCCCTGGCGCAATATGGCGTCCAACTCCAGTTGCTGCTGTTTGCTCATCGACTCTTCTCCAGTCTCATCACCGGCTGTGCGAGGGCGTCCTGGGGTGCTCTCCACTATGCGGCCGAGCGCCTCTGCGTACCCCAGGGAAAGTGCCGGGCACGCGCCGGATTCTCCGACCTTCAAGCCGATCAGTCGAAGGGGGTGCTGGCCCCATAAGCGCTACCGCAGGACCCGGGAGAATCCCTGGGGTACCGCCTTCCTGGGGCAGTCATCATCGGGATGTGACCCGCGAAGCAAGCCGGGACGCTCCAACACACCGGATAGGGAGAGGGAGATGGCGTACGACAATGAAGCAATCGTCCGGCACGCCTACCACACGGCGGAGGGCAGCGTCCTGGACGTCGCCGGGTTTGCCGGCAGCTTCGCCGAGGACGGCGTGATCAACATGGGCCACTCCGGCAGACGCGACCATCGCCAGGGCGGCGGCCACGCTGGAGAGGATGTCGACAACGTCGGCGGCCAGGAGAGCTATCGGGGCGAGCAACTCGGCGAGATTGTCCTCAGCGTGGTCAAGCAATTCCCCGATGTCCACCGGGAGCTGCACCGCGTCACCGTGCTTGGCGACACGGTCGCCGTCGAGGTGTCGATTCAGGGCACCTTCCTCGGGCCGCTGGAGACCCCTGCCGGCATCGTCCGGCCGACGGGAGCGAAGGTCGACGTCCCGACTGCCGAC
>DASZMK010000195.1:0-6841 GCA_035551855.1 Solirubrobacteraceae bacterium | reverse complement strand
CCCCACCGCCTGCGCGATGTCCCGGGCGAACCGCGCCACCGCGGCCGAGTGCCGGGCCGCCCGCTCGTCCCGGATGTCCAGGGACCGCATCAGGCCGGCCAGCACCCCCCAGGAGAGGGAGACGTACTGCTGGGCGCGCTGGCGCGACTCCTTGAGGAGGTGCGCCATGTACGAGAACGCGAATACCGCCGCCAATGCGAACGCGATGCCCGCGTTGCCGACCTTGAGCGTGATCCCCACTCCGGCGACGGCCACCAACACACTGAGCATGCCGCTCGGCAGGAATTCGATCAGCGTTCGGAACCCGAACTGCTGGGCAGACGGGAAGGCGAGCCGCCGCAGCGAGGAGAAGACAACAAAGCTGAGGACCAGCGACGCGAGCCCCGCAACTGCTACCGCCAGGTAGAAGCCCACGTCATCCACAGGGCCGCCGGCGAGGCTTCGGATGATGACGGCGGGCGCGACCGCCGACATGACGGCGGGAGGAAGGTTCGTATACACGACGACCCTCCAGGGCGTTCTCATCCGCGCGGTGGCAGTGAACTCGGCCACGATCGCGGCGATCGCAGCTGATGCGGGTCCGAGAAACGCAGCAGCCAAGACCGCCACGATGAACGCAGCCGAGACTCCTATGCCGCCGAGCTCGCCAACCACCAACAGGCCGGCGGCCACGGAGGCAAATCCAAGGATGATGCTGAGCCCGTCAACACGGTCGGGCGAACTCGCAACGATCACAGTCGCGCAAGCGGCAAGGCTCAGCACGGTCGCCAGGGCAGGCAGACCGGCCCGCCACGGGTAACCAGACGCGTCTTCCCCGCGTCGGCGGAGCATTACAGGAAGGTAGCGCTAATTTGGCGCCACCACTAGTTTCGAATACTTGATCAGCAGCCGCGGAAGCCCATTACAAACCTCCCTTCAACGAGTCAGGACCCACCGACCGAGACCCCCGTGGTCCTCTGCGACCACGCGCGACTCTCTGGAACCGGTGCGTACAAGGCCCTGGACGTCCTTCGATCGTTTGTCTACCGGCGCTTGCGTTTGTACCGCTTTACGCCGAGAATGGACGCAAAAGGGAATACGCTTTGCACAGTATTTCGGTACGTAATCCGTGCAATTTTAAAGGTCGCCCGCCCATTTAGCAACGGGCCACTTCACCTTTCCTAGAAACCCGTGCGCTATTTGAAGACGAGCGAAGCGGCTGCGTTGCTCAACGTGAGCCCGAATACCCTACGCGCGTGGGAGCGACGGTTCGGCTTCCCCAAGCCCCAGCGCTCGCCGGGAAAACATCGTTTGTTCACCCATGGGGAGATCGCGGCGCTGCGCGACGCCCTCCAGGAGGGCCTCTCCATCTCGTCTGCAGTGTCACGCGCGCGCGAGGGCCTCGCCGCCGACGCGAACTCGCTCGTCGGCGCACTGGTCTCCTACGAGCGGGAGCGGGCGGACACGGCCATCGAGGCGGCGCTGGCGCTACGGTCGGTCGAGCGCTCGGTGGAGGAGGTCCTGCTGCCGACGCTCGACGAGATCCTCCGCCGCAACGGACCGGAGTCGGCGGCCTGGGCGTTCGCTGCCCACTGGGCGTCGGACTGGCTGCGCCGGGCCATCCGCCTCTCGCCACCGCCGACCCGTCCTCTCTCGATCGTCATGGGCGACGCGACACGCGATGAGCTTGATCCGGACGCGCCGTATCTGCGGACACTGGAGCTCTTCTGCATCCGCGCCGGGATGGACGTTCTCAGCCTGTCGGCCCGCGGGGTCGCCGGCATCGGCGACGCGGTCGCCATCCACCGCCCCAATCTGGTCGTCGTCGCCGGCTCGCACCTCGATGACGACGCGGTGGCGCGGTGGGCGTACGCGATCCGTCTCGCCGGCGGCGCCGTTCCGGTGGCGGTCTACCGGCGTGGCAGCGATCGGGTGAGGGTGCGCAACACGGGGACGGGCAATCTGCCGGCCGGCGCGCGGGCGGCACAGCGCCGGATCATGGAGATGCTGGAGGCCGAGCCGGTGAACCTGCTCGCGAGCGGCCACGGCAGAAGCACCCCCCGCCGCGCCAGCGCCTGACCGGCCCAACCGGACCCGCGTACGACGCGATCCGGCAGAATCCTTCGCCCGCACCCGCGCGACCAAAGTGCAGGGGGGCTTGCGAACCTTGCTTATCACTGGCAATCCGGAGATAAATCCTCCAATGAACGGAATCCGGACAAACGCGGCAGCGGTCATGCTCGGCGTCAGCCCGAACACGCTTCGCAGCTGGGAACGCCGCTACGGGTTCCCCAAACCGCACCGCTCGGCGGGCGGTCATCGCCAGTATTCGCTGGCCGAGATCGAGGCGCTGCGCCTGACCCTGGCCGAGACCCACAACGTCTCCTCAGCCATCTCCCTCGCCCGCGAGCGCGGCGAAGGGCCTTCCACCCCGTCGCGACTCACCGCCGCGTTCGCCGCCTTCGACGAGGAGAGCGCCAACCGTCTGCTTGAGGAGAGCCTCGGCCTGCGCTCCGTGGAGCGGACGATCGAGGAGGTCCTGCTCGAGGCTGTCGGCTCGCTGCACCAGCCTGGGCCGAGCAGCGCCGAGTATGAGTTCGCCTGGCGCCACGCCATCGGCTGGCTGGCGGCGCAGCGCCGGCTTGCCCCCTCGGCCACGCGGCGCGACGGCGTCATGGTGTTCGACGCCTCGGCTCCCTGCGACCTCGATGCCGTGCATGCGCAGGCGCTCGAGGTGGTGCTGCGGCGGGCGAGCCTGCGCACCCTTGCCCTGACCCCCGCCATCGAGCCCGCCAGACTCGGCCGCGCCCTGCGGGCGCTCGAGCCGGCGGCCGTCGTTCTCACCGGACGGCGCGTGTCCCTGGACTCCATCGGACGGGTCGTCTACGCGGTCCGGTCGATCGCTCGCGAGGCCGTCGTCTTTGACTTCCGAGGCGCGGTGCCGGACACCGGTGCCAGCACGGTGTTCCGGCTCGGCGATCTACCGGTGGCCGCGCGGGACGCGCTGCTGTCCCGGCTGGAGCACGTGCGGGCGAGCAATGAGCCGGCCGCCGCACGACGCCCGGTCGCCGCAGTCGTCCGGTCGCCGGCCGCCGGCGCCTGAGCCCGCCGGCGCGTGAGCCCGCCGGCGCCTGAGCCCGCCGACGCCTGAGCCCACCGCTGCCTGACCCGGCAGGAACCCCGGGGGTTCCTAGAATCCCCCGCCCATGAGCCCCCCGCATCGCCCCGTCGACTCGCGCGCCTCGTTCCCGGAGCTGGAGGAGACGGTGCTCGCGCGCTGGCGCGAGCGCGAGGTGTTCGCCGAATCGCTCCGCCGCCGTGCCGGCGCACCCCAGTGGGGCTTCTACGAAGGGCCGCCGACCGCGAACGGCAATCCGGGGACGCACCACGTGCTCAGCCGGGTGTTCAAGGACATCTTCCCCCGGTACCGGACGATGACGGGGCATTACGTCGAGCGCAAGGCCGGCTGGGACTGCCATGGACTGCCGGTGGAGCTGGCGCTCGAGGCCGAGCTCGGCTTCGAGTCCAAGGCCGACATCGAGCGCTTCGGGATCGCCGAGTTCAACGCACGCTGTCGGGAGAAGGTGCTCAGCCACGTCGCCGAGTGGAACCGGCTGACCGAGCGCATCGGGTTCTGGGTCGATCTCGACCACCCCTACCGCACCTTGGACCCGGACTACGTCGAATCGGTGTGGTGGGCGCTCAAGGCGATCCACGACAAGGGGTTGCTGTACGAGAAGCTCAAGGTCGTCCCGTACTGCCCGCGCGACGAGGTCACGCTCTCCAGCCATGAGCTGGGGCAACCCGGCGTCTACCGGGACGTGGTCGACCCGTCGGTCTACGTCCGGCTCCCGGTGACCGATCCCCGGGGTCCCGCCCAGGCCGGAGACGAGCTGCTGGTGTGGACGACGACGCCCTGGACCCTCGTCTCCAACGCCGCGGTGGCCGTCAACCCGGACCTGACCTATGTGCGCGCCCGCCCCGGCGGCGGCAGCGGCTCGGTGCAGATCCTCGCCCGGGGGCTGATGGAGCGCGTGCTGGGCGAGGACGCCGAGGAGCTCGAGACGTTCGCCGGGAGCGAGTTGGTCGGCACGGCGTACGAGGCCCCATTCCCGTACATCCCGGCGGAGGCGTATGGGCCCAAGGGGCACACCGTGCTGCCGGCGGAGTTCGTCACCGCCGATGACGGAACCGGCCTCGTGCACACGGCCATCGCCTTCGGCGAGGACGACTTCCGCCTCGGCGAGCGCGAGGGGCTGACCGTGGTCAACCCGGTCCGGCTCGACGGCACGTACGACGAGCGGATCGGCCCGTACGCCGGGCGCTGGGTCAAGGACGCCGATCCAGACCTGATAGAGGATCTCCGGGGGCGCGGCAAGCTGCTGCGGGCCGAGGAGTACGAGCATTCCTACCCGCACTGCTGGCGGTGCGGGACGCCGCTGCTGTACTACGCCAAACCGTCCTGGTACGTCGCCACCAGCCAGGTCAAGGACCGCCTGCTGGCGGCAAACGAGACGGTCAACTGGCATCCGGAGCACGTCAAGCACGGCCGGTTCGGCAAGTGGCTGGAGGGCAACGTCGACTGGGCGCTGTCCCGCGAGCGCTACTGGGGGACGCCGCTGCCGATCTGGCGCTGCGACAACGGCCACATCCGCGCGATCGGCTCCCGGGCCGAGCTGGCCGCGCTGTCCGGGGTGATGCTGGAGGATCCGCACCGCCCGTACGTCGACGAGGTGACGATCCCGTGCGAGACCTGCGACAGCGAGATGCGCCGGGTCCCGGAGGTCATCGACGTCTGGTTTGACTCCGGGTCGATGCCGTTCGCCCAGTTCCACGCGCCGATGGAGAACCAGGAGCATTTCGAGCAGCGCTTCCCGGCCGACTTCATCTGCGAGGCGCTGGACCAGACCCGCGGCTGGTTTTACTCGCTGCTGGCCGTCTCGACGCTCCTCTTCGACCGCTCGTCGTTTCGCAACGTGGTGTGCCTGGGGCTGATCCTCGATGAGCAGGGACGCAAGATGTCCAAGTCCGTGGGCAACACCGTCGAGCCATGGGAGGTGATCAACCGCTATGGCGCCGACGCGCTGCGCTGGTACTTCTTCACCTCCAAGCTCCCGTGGGACGGCTATCGGTTCTCGATGGAGACGATCGGCGAAGCGGTGCGCCAGTTCATGCTCCAGCTGTGGAACACGTACGGCTTCTACGTGCTCTACGCGAACGCAAATGGCGTGAACGCCAGAGGCGTTTGCGCCGGCGAGTTCGCCCAGAGCGAAAGCTCGGGGACGCCGGCGCTTGGGGATCTCGACCGCTGGGCCCTGTCGCGCCTGCAGGAAACCGTCGAGACGGTGCGCGACCGCCTGGAGAACTTCGATGCCACCACCGGCGGCCGAGCCATCCAGAGCTTCGTCGACGAGCTCTCCAACTGGTACGTGCGGCGGTCGCGCCGGCGGTTCTGGGACGGGGACGCGGCCGCCTTCGCAACCCTGCGCGAGTGCCTGGTGACGGTCGCCAAGCTGCTCGCTCCCTTCTGCCCGTTCATCGCCGATGAGATCTACGACAACCTCGACGGGGCCGAACCGAGCGTCCACCTGTGCGACTTCCCCATCCCGACAGCTCGGGATGTCGACCTCGAGCAGGCGATGAGCGTTGCCCGCGAGACGGTTCGGTTGGGACTCGCCGCCCGGGCCCAGGCCAAGATCAAGGTCCGCCAGCCGCTGCGCGCGGCCGTCGTCGTCGCCACGGGGCGGGAGCGGGAAGCGATCGAGCGACTCGGCGACATCGTGCGCGACGAGCTCAACGTGCGTGAGGTGCGCTTCGTCTCCCAGGCCGACGAGCTGGGGCAGATCGAGCTCAAGCCCAACTACCGGACGCTGGGACCCCGGTTCGGCAAGCAGATGCCTCTGGTGGCGGCGGCCGTCGCCGGGCTTGACGCCGGCCGGGTCGCGGCGGCGCTGCGCCAGGACCAGACGGTGTCGATCTCGGTCGCCGGCACCGAGCACCCGCTCGCCGCCGAGGACGTGCTGATCACCATGAAGCCGCTCGAGGGCTACCGGGTTGAACGCGAGGGCTCGCATGCGGTCGCGCTGGAGGTGGAGATCGACGAGTCACTGCGCGCGGAGGGCTGGGCGCGGGACATCGTCCGCGCTGTGCAGAACGCGCGCCAGGCGGCCGGGCTGGAGGTGACCGACCGGATCGTGCTGACGCTTGACGGGGACGAGGACCTGATCATCGCCGCCCGCGCCTACGAGGGCTACGTCTCCGGGGAAACGCTCGCCACCCGCATCAGCTACGAGTCGCTGGATGGAGCCGAGCCGATCATGATCGACGACCGGCCGCTGAAGATCGGCGTGGCCCTCGCCGCCTGAGGCGGAGAGGCGTCAGCCAAACGACGTATCGCGCCCGCCCAGGGAGGGCGGGCGCGGCAGGCCGGGCTAGGCCAGCGCAGGCTCGAGCTCTTCCTCGATCTTGCGCTTGGGGTAGGCGCCGATCACCGTCTTGGCGACCTCGCCGTGCTTGAACAGCATGAGCGTCGGGATCGACATGACGTTGAACTTGACCGCCGTCTGCTGGTTCTCGTCGATGTTCAACTTGACCACCTTGAGCGCCTCACCGCGCTCCGACGCAATCTCCTCGACGACCGGCGAGACGCGGCGGCACGGGCCGCACCATGGTGCCCAGAAGTCCACGAGCACCGGGACCTCCGACTCCACCACCTCGGCCTGGAAGTTGTTGTCGGTTACATCCGTCACCGCGCCTGGCATCTGGTCTCCTTGATCGTAGGTACTTCAAAAAGTATAGCGTCCGGTCCAACTGCCCCCGCGGGGGCGGACCGTCGCGGTCCAACTGCCCCCGCGGGGGCGGA
>DASZMK010000194.1:0-8090 GCA_035551855.1 Solirubrobacteraceae bacterium | reverse complement strand
GACCGGTTTCCGGGTTTCGGCCGTGCCAGCGTCCACGACTGGCTCCCCCAATTCACTGAGCTACTGAGATCGCCAGGCACCGACGAAGTCACCGCCCAGGCCCAGGCCACCCTGGCCCTCGCTGTCATCCGTGGCCTCATGCTCGACGACAACGCGACCGGCGAACAATCAAGGATCGACGCCGCGTTTGCGATCTTCGACGGCCTCTAGCTAGGCGCATCCGACCCTTCCGCATCCCCACGCACAGGCAGAGCTCTCAGCCGCTCTCCCCGCCCACCTTGCACGTGGGGCACGGACGTTCGCGCCGAACGCGAGCGACATGGAGGCGCGGAATTGCGACCATTCGCCCGCAGGCCCCGCGACCCCAACGCCAGCGGCCGCATCGCGCCCCGGGGCGCCGCCCCGCGCTCAGGGCATCACTGCTCCAGCCAGGCTGCGCGGTCGCTCATCGACCGCCTCCTCGGCGAGTCGAGTGTCCAGTTGGACATAGTTATCTGCTCAATTGGGCTCGTGAACGCCGTGTCGGCGATTCACGGGCCCAAAATGACTCACTAGTGGAAGTCTCACCCCGCTGGTGAAGGCCCCAATTCCAGCGCATTCAGGTGATGATGGCGAGACCCGGACTCGAACCGGGGACACCACGATTTTCAGTCGTGTGCTCTACCAACTGAGCTATCTCGCCGTAGCGGGCGCGATGCTAGCGGCTAGCGGCCGCCCGGCGGATGACGAACGCGTCGGAGTTCCGGGCGCCGGCATCGGACACGGTCTGGTAGATGACGTCGCCGCCTGAGGGGGTGATCGCGACGGTCATGAAGCCGTGCGCGGAGGATGCGTGGGCGTCGAGCGTCACATCGCTCAATCCGGGAAAGCTGCCGGGTGTTCGCGGCAGACCCGCTCCCAGCCGATGGCGCTCGTGAAAGCCCCCGCTCCCGGCCACGACGTACGGCACCGCCCGGCCGGCCATCCGGCGGGTGAAGCGCTGATAGTTGTGCGCGTGAGCGCCGAACACCGCATCCGGAATTCGTCCGGCCCGGGCAAAGCACGAGTCAAGGGCATCCCCCAGCTCAAGGTTCGAGCCGTGCACGACGTCGACGGAATACACCGGCCGGTGTGCGGCAACGATCAGCGTGACGTCCTCCGGGGCGGCCTGCAGCTCGCCGGTCAGCCACTCCAGCTGCACCGCGTCGACCTCGCCGTCCTCCGGGACGTTGGTGTAGAGCCCGATGATCCACATCCAGTCGTGGACGAGCGTCCAGTGGACATGGGGCTGGTCCGCCGGCGGGCGGCATACGTCGACGGAGACGTCGTGCAACGGGGATGACGTCGAGCAGAAGGTGCGCAGGAACGGCGACAGTGATTTGCTTGGCTCCATCGATGGAGCCTCGGCGTCGTGGTTGCCGGGAATCGCGAAGATCGGCGCGTGATACGCGCCGTACGCCGAGAAGAACTGCCCCCGGTAGTGGCTCTCCTCGCCGTGCGGGTAGACGACGTCACCGAGGTGGTAGAAGAACTGAGCCGGTCGGCTTCCCGCCAGCTCGTCTGCCATCGCCGCGGCGACGAGATGCTGCGGATGGCCGTCGTGCCAGCCTCCGGTGTCCCCCACGCAGTGAAAGCGCAATTGGCCCCGGCGCTCGATCCCGGCTAGCTCGTCGGCACCGAGCACATCGGCGAGGGCATGCCGGTACGGCGCCGGGCCGCGCGGCTCCGGCAACGGGGCGAACCCGGGCCCGGGGGTGATCGGACGTCGCTTGAGGACCTGGGCCAGGGCACTGGGCAGTGCGTCCGACACACCGGTCGACCCGACCGCGGGCTGCAGATGCCTAAACACGCCGATGTCCCATTCTCCGGAGCTTGAGAGGGCAGATCGTTGAGATCCTGTGACGGATCACCGAAGCGACGTCGTCATCCGCCGCAGCAGCTCGAGTGCGCCGCGCTTGGACAGCGGGTCGTTGAGGTTGCCGCACTTGGGCGACTGGACACACGACGGGCAGCCTGAGCGGCACGGACACTCGCCGATCAGCCGCTGGGCATCTCGCACCAGGCGCTCGAACTCCTCGTAGCCGCGGCGCGTGATTCCCACTCCGCCCGGGTGCCCGTCGTAGATGAAGATCGTCGGGCCGCCCGTCTGAGGGTGGGCGTTGATCGACAGTCCGCCGATGTCCCAGCGGTCGCACATCGCGATGAGCGGAAGCACCGCGATCTGACCGTGCTCGAGGGCATGCAACGATCCCAGCAGCGCCGCCGACGGGAACTCCTCGGAGGCGATCAGCTCGTCGAGCTCGTACCACAGGGCCCGGGTTGAGAACTCGACGGTGGGAAGGTCGAGCGACCGGAAATCGATGACCTCGTGATCCTGGAGACCCTTCCGCTGATAGCCGAGCACCGTCTCGGAGTAGACGACCGAGCCGTAGGAGAGGGTGACCCCGCACGTCGTCCGCCGATCGCTGAGCCGCTCGATGTAGGTCATGCTCTCCCGCTTGGCCTGTGTGAAGTAGTCACCGTCGAACGGCTCGAGCAGGACACGGCGGGCGCCGAGATCCAACTGGAGCACGTGGTAGGAGCGTCCGAGGTGCATGTAGATCGCACCCTCGTGGACGGTGGAGTACGCACGGCCGGCCTCGATCGTGCCGAGCACCTCGCCGGACGCGGCGTCCAGCAGAATGAAGCTGTCCGCCGAGGCCGACCGCAGCGCCACGCGGGCGGCCGGGTAATCATCGGCACGCCTGGGGACAAAGCCGGTCGCTCGCTCGCGCAGCAGCCCGGCTCCGGCCAGATCCTCGGCGAACCCGCGCCACGCTGCTCCCAGCGTGGGCTCATCCTGATCGGAGAGCGGCGCCTCGTGGGCAGCGCAGAGGAGGTGCTCGGCGTAGATCTCCGGACTCTCAGGATCAAGGATCGCGGCCTCGACCGGGCGGGCGAGGAAGTCGTCCGGGTGCCGGCAGAAGAACTGATCGAGCGCATCCTCCCCGGCGATGTAGACGGCCAGGCCACGGCCGCGGCGGCCGGCGCGCCCCCACATCTGGCGCAGGCTGGCGACGGTTCCGGGGAACGTGACGCACACCGCGGCGTCGAGCTCGCCGATGTCGATCCCCAGCTCCAGAGCGTCGGTGGCGACGACGCCCAGCAGCTCCCCGGACGTCAGCCGCCGCTCGATCTCATGCCGCTGGGCGGGCGTGTACCCGGCCCGGTACGGGGCGATCCGCTCGGCCAGCTCCGCCGGCAGACGATCGACCGAGTGGCGGAGGATCAACTCGACGCCCTTGCGCGACTTCATGAAGCAGATCGTCCGCGCCCCGGAGCTCACGAGCTTGGAGAAGACCTCGGCGGCCTCGTACAGAGCCGACGCGCGCACCCCCAACTGCTCGTCGAGGAGCGGCGGGTTCCACATCGCGACCCGCCGCTCCGCCCGGGGCGCCGCGTCGTTCTCGACCAGGTTGAACGGCCGCAGCCCCGTCAGCCCCTCGGCGAGGTCCACGGGGTTGGCGATGGTGGCACTGGCCAGGAGGAATCGCGGTTCGGTGCCGTGGATGGCTGCGGCGCGGCGCAGCCTCCGGAGCACGTTGCCGACGTGGGAGCCGAAGACACCACGGTAGACGTGAGCCTCGTCGACCACGACGAACGCCAGGTTTGCGAACAGGTCGCCCCACCTGGCATGGTGGGGCAGGATCCCGACGTGGAGCATGTCCGGATTGGTGATGATCAGGTTGCTGCGCTTGCGAATTGCCGCCCGCTCCCCCCGCGGCGTGTCCCCGTCGTAGATGGCCGGCCGGATTGCCTTGTCGAGCCCGAAGCGCTGCAGAGACCGCGCCTGGTCCTGAGCGAGCGCCTTGGTCGGATACAGGAACAGCGCCCGGGCAGTGGGATCGCTCGTCAGGACCTCGAGCGTGGGGAGCTGAAAGCACAGCGACTTTCCGGAAGCGGTGCCGGTGGTGACGATCGTCGGCCCGGCGACCGCCTGCTCGAGCGCCTCGGCCTGATGGGCGTAGAGCCGCTCGATGCCCGCCCGCTCGAGCGCGGCGGCAACGCGCCAGTTCAGCTGGTCCGGGATGGGCACGAGTCGCGCCCGGCGACCTGGGTACACGTCGTCATGGACCAGCCGCTCATCCGAGCGCCCGGTTTCCAGGAGCGCCGCCCAGGGCTCGATTTCGTGGACTGTCGACACGCTTGCCTCAGTATGGCGAGCTGACTGGAGCTCACCTCCGCGGACGGCGGTGCTACCGTCGCGCCGCCGTGCGCTGCCTGTACGTCGACCTGGATGGGACTCTGCTGGGACCGAATGCCTCGCTGCTGACCGGCGCCGATGGCCGCTTCAGCCTGCTCGGGGTCCGGGCGCTGGAGGCCTGCGCGCGAGCCGGAGCGGAGGTCGTGATCTACTCCGGCCGTCGCCAGGGGAGCGTCTTTGATGCGGCGCGCTTGATCGGTTCCTCGTCCTACATCTTCGAGATCGGGTGTGGGGTCGTGGTCGACGGCGAGCTGGAGTGGCTGACCGACGGGCTCGTCCCCACCGACGACGGCGGCACCATCCATGATCAGATCGCCTCCTCAGGAGCCCCGGCGCTGCTCCTGGATCGCTTCGGCGACCGGCTCGAGTACCACACCCCGTGGTCAGCCGAGCGCGAGGTGTCTCACCTGCTGCGGGGCAACGTCGACCTGGACGAGGTCGGCACGGTCCTGGCGGAGGCGGGGCTCGATTGGCTTCGACTGGTCGACAACGGTGTCATCCGCTCGTCATCCGAGCAGCTGGCGGGGCTTCCCGCCATCCACGCCTACCACCTCATCCCCGCCGGAGCTTCGAAAGCGCGCGGCGTCGCCCGCCACATGCAGATCCGCGGATATGCTCCGCAGGACTGCATCGCAGCGGGCGACTCGCGTGAGGACATGGAGGCGGCCTCGGTCGTCGACACCTTCTGGCTTGTCGCCAACGCCCTGGAGCGTGACGAGACCTTGGAACGCGATGTCCGCGGCCGCCGAGGAGTCCGGATCGCGTCCGAGACCTACGGCGCCGGCGTCTACGAGGCGGTGGTTACGACACTGGCCGAACGGGGCGGCCGCTGAGCGCCAACTCCCGCTGGGCAGCATCCACCATCCTCCGGCGGGCGCGTCTGTGTTCGGCCTGCAGGGAGCTTCGGCGATTCAGCTCATCGGCGTCGCCGACCGCCCAACCGAGCCGCTCTACAAGCTGATTGGCGAAGTGCGCCGACTCGAAGTCACTCACGCTCACCCGCTCCCGAAACATGACCGGCGGCTGGCCTTCATCGTTGGGCTTGTCAGCAGTCACGATGATCTCTGGCATGTTCCCCTCCCATCGACATCAGTTCGTCAGCCAGGCTGACACGCGGAGCTTCAGCGTTAGTAAACATCTCGTGTCCGTCTCACTCAAGGGGTCGGCGCACAAACAATCCACGAGTCCGTTCGCGGAGACGGCGCCAGAAACCGGGGCGTACCGCCGGCCGCCAACGCGCCGGAGGAGGGACCGTTGTGCGTACAACCGCCACCCAGTCATCGAGTGGCAGCTCTCCGGAAATCAGCTGGCCGAGCGCCCGTGTTACCGGCGCTTGCACCCCCGCTCTACTCAGCGCCCGGGCGAGCAATGGAACCGATTCCAGGGCCTCGACCGCCTGGCCGACCCGCGCCGCGATCTCGGCAGCCGGCACGCCGGCGGCCAATAGCTCACCTGCCCTCCGGTTCCGGCTCTGCGGCGCCAGTGCCGTCGCCACCAGGTCTCCCGTTCCCGCGAGTCCGATCATCGACTCCGGACGTGCTCCCTCGGCTTCGGCCCATCTCCACACCTCGGCGAAGATGTGTCCGGCCGCCGCGCCGGCCGCATTCAGTCCCTGTGCCTCTGTGGCACCGGCGGCGAGCGCGGCCGCATTCTTGGCGGCGCCGGAGAGCTCGACGCCGACGGGATCGTTGGACTCCTCGCAGACGACACCGGCCCTGATGAACACGCCCGCGAGCGCCGTGGCCAGCGACTCCTCGGTCGAGGCGGCGACCAGGCCGGCGCCCGCCGTCACCATCTCCTGCGCGTGGGCGGGCCCGCCGATGCACGCCGTCCGGCGGGCGCCGAATCGGCGGCGGATCAGCACCGTCGGCGGCTCGCCCAGCGGGGGTACGAGCCCCTTGGCCAGGGATACGATCGCCGCCTTCGGCGGCAGGCCGCCTGCCTCAAGCCCGCTGACCACGTTCTCGAGCGCGACCGAGGGGACGCCGAGGAAGACATAGTCGGCACGAGCCAGCGCACCGGCACCCATCTCCTCGATCCGCAGCTCCCGCGGAAGCTCGACGCCGCTCAGGTACACCGTGTTCTCCCGTTTGTCGGCCAGCGCGCGTGCCTGCTCGGCCGTTCGCGCCTGCAGCGTCGTGCGCAGGCCGCCCCTCGCCAGGAGGACGGCCACGGCCGTTCCGAACGAGCCCGCGCCGATCACCACCGCGCGCTTGGTGCCGGGCGCGGGTAGATGAATGGAGCGGCGCGGGGTCAGCGGCATGAGGTGTCCGGGCGCGACTAGGCTGCGCCACGGGCGCGGGACGGCGAGACGATCGCCGCCTCATCCTCGCGCGCCACAGCGTTCGCCAGCGCGTCAGCGGCCTCGGCCAGGTCGCCGAACGCGTCGGCCACTGCCGCGGCACTGGAGCCGGTGATGGCCCGGTTGAGCGCGGCCACGGTTCCGTCAAAGCGGTCCCAGAGAGGTGCCGGGCCACGGCGGCCGGTTCCGGGGCGCAGCTCGTACGGTGGTGACGCGTGCTCGGCGCCGGGGACCGGGCGCCACAGCAGTCCGGCGGCGTGCGCGTGCTCCCATGCCACCTGTTCATCGGCGGCAGCGTCCGCCAGGGTCCGCAGGCGCTGCGCGAACCCGGCGTCCGGGGGCGCCAGCTTGTGCGCACGCATCGCCTCCGCCCACCCGTCGCTGGCGCGGCGGACGGCGCGCATGATCTGCGCCCGCTGGCGATCCAGATCCTCGCCGAAGCTCATGTTCGCGTCTCGGTCCGGTTCATGCCGATCCCCCGGCTCAACGGCAGTCGCAGCCTCATCCAGATCCTCGGATCAGGAAGATCGCAACGCCCTCAGCCCGGTGCCGGCTCACGTCCCCCCTCCGCCTCGAGGAACGACCGGCGTCTGGGCCGCGCCGACTGGCTCGCCGCCCCAGAAGTCTTCGGCACTTGGCCCGGAACTCGCGGCCGGCGTCGCCGCTCCGCCACTGTAGCTCTGCTCGAGAATGCGCTCGAAGTCCGACCTCTTGATGCGCACGCGTCGCCCCACTCTGAGCGCCGGCAGTGATCCCTGGTCGATCCAGTTGCGAACCGTCTGCTGGTTGAGCTTGAGCGTCTCGGCCACCTCGGCGACTGTCAGATACTCCTCTTCCGGATCGCTGCGATTCATCGCGTCCTTCTCTAATTGAGACAAACTGGAGCCAATTCAGACGGTATACTACCTCTCCCGGGAGACGTAAAGGCCTGGGGCGCACGAGGAAAGGTCTGCAAACCCCGTGAAAACGGGTGATCGGGAAACGAAAGACGTAGGGGCGCCGTCTGAGAACGACGAGAACGTGGTGCGCCTCCCACGCGAGTGGATCGGGCCGCTGGAGGACCTTGTTCCCATCCGTCCCGCGCCGGCGGCGGAGCAGTCGGCAGATATCGCCGGCACCGAGATGCCGCCCGCTGCCGACGCTTTCTGGAGCGAAGACGCCGGTGCCCTCCACAACGCGGTTCAGGCGCCGAGCGGCGCGCCTCCCGCGTCGGCAAAGCCCTCTCCGCGTTGGTCACGGCCGGCGGATGCCGGACGGAGGCTACGCGCCCGGTTGCGTGCACCGGCGGCGGCGTTCTGGGCCCGCTGTGCGAGTCAGAGGCCTGCCCGCTTGGGCATTGCCGCGGTCGCCGTGCTGCTGGTCGTGGTGGTGGCAGCGACGATCGGAATGCTCTGGCACGCCGGCGCCGGGCAAGCACCGGGCTCCGGGGTGGGGCACGCCCTGGCTCGGGTGGGTAGGGCGGGCGCCGAGACCGTCCAGCCAGCCGTCCGGCTCGGCGGCGCCTTCGCCGGGGGCTCGGTCACGCGGACCGTCGGGAAGGGGCGGGCTACCGGACTCAACCACTCA
>DASZMK010000193.1:0-5934 GCA_035551855.1 Solirubrobacteraceae bacterium | reverse complement strand
CGATGATCGTCCGCCCGACGGCGACCGCCGTCCCGTTCAGCGTGTGCACGTAGGCCGGCTTGCCGTCGTCGCCGCGGTAGCGGATCTCGAGCCGGCGCGCCTGGTAGTCGGTCGTGTTCGAGGTCGAGGTCAGCTCGCGGTAGCGCTCCTGGCCCGGCAGCCACGCCTCGCAGTCGTACTTCTTCGCCGCCGAGGAGCCGAGATCGTTGACCGCGATGTTGACCACCCGGTAGGGGAGGTTCAGGTCGCCGAGGATCGACTCCTCGATCGCGAGCAGCCGCTCGTGCTCGTCGGCGGCGGCGTCCGGCTCGACGAAGCTGAACATCTCGACCTTGTCGAACTGGTGGACGCGAAAGATGCCGCGGGTGTCCTTGCCGGCCGCGCCGGCCTCGCGGCGGAAGCAGCTGGAGAATCCGGCGTAGCGGCGCGGGAGCTCGTCGGCGGCCAGGATCTCGCCGGCGTGCAGCGAGGCCAGCGCCACCTCCGACGTTCCGGCGAGGTACAGGTCGTCCTCCGCCAGCCGGTAGATCTGCTGCTCGGTGTCCGGGAGAAAGCCGGTGCCGTACAGGGCGTGCTCGCGAACGAGCACCGGTGGGATCACCGGCTCAAAGCCCTCGCCGGCCAGCTTCTCCATCGCGTACCGGACGAGGGCGAGCTCGAGCATCACCAGGTCGCCGCGCAGGTAGGCAAAGCGCGAGCCGGACAGCCGCGCAGCCCGCTCCATGTCGATCCGGGGCCCGGCCAGCTCGAGATGGTCGCGGCCGCCGGCAAGCCGCTCTCCCACCTCGCGCAGGACGGCGTCCTGGGCCGGCGCATCCTCAGCCGGAAGGTTGGGCAAGGCGGCGAGGGCGCCGTCGCGCTCGTTGCGCAGCCGGGTCTCCTCCTCGCTCAGCTCCCGCCCCCGCGCCGCCAGCTGTGCCAGCTGCTCGCGCTGCTCCGGGCTGGGTGCCCCCTTCAGAGACCGGCCCGCCTGGTTCTGCTCGGCGCGCAGCTGCTCGAGCTGTGTGGTCACCGCGCGCCATCGTTCGTCGAGCTCCAGCACCCGGTCGACGGCGGCGGCCGCGTCCGGCCCGCGCCTCGCCAGCGCCGCCCGGACGGCGTCAGGATCACGACGGATCAGCCTGATGTCGAGAACGAGTGCCCCCTCCGGCTACGCGCCGGACGTCGACGTGCCTGAGCCCGTCGCCTTCCCGGTCTTGGTCTTGCCGGTCTTCGTCGTGCCGCTCTTGGTCGTGCCGCTCTGCGTCGTGCCACTCTTCGTCGTGCCGCTCTTGGCCGTGCCGCTCTTGGCCGCGCCGCCCGTGCCCGACGAGTGGGAGGCGCTCGCGCCGGTTCCGCCCTGGTTCTTGCCCGAGGTCTTGCTCGTGGGTGGAAGCGCCGAGGTCGTCGACGAGCTGCTCGAGCTCGTCCCCGACGCGATCTGCGTCGTGCCGCTGCCCGGCGGCAGCGTGCCGATCGCCCTGTTCTGGCACTTCACCACACCACTCTGGATCGGCGCCTGGCGCCCGGCGTAGGTGGCCACGAACTTGGCGACGTCGATGGCGTCCTGGCCCACGACGACGTTCTGGGGCATGTACGCGCCGGAGAAACCGCCGTTCTCGATCGCGTACAGGACGCGGTCGATGGGCCGCTCGCAGCGCTGGTTGAAGTTGGGGCCGCTGATCGCCTGCGCGGTGCGGACGTTCGGCGCCGAGCCGTAGGTGGCGGCATAGGAGAGCGTGTGGCAGCCGGAGCAGCGCTGGTTGAACAGCGTCGCGCCTCGGTACACCTGGCTCTGCGACCGGGGCACCGAGATCTTCTGGCTACCGCACGCAGCGGTGATGGCAGCCACCGCCACGACGGCCGTGCTGAGCGCAAGGATCTTCGCCAACCGGCTCATCGGGCACGGATCATAATCGGGAGCCTGTGAGCATGAAGCGTTCCCCCCACGCCGCGCTCACGGCGTGCGTCGTGCTGCTGGGGACGGCCGGCTGCGGCGCGACCACCAGCGCCGGCGCGGGCCGCACGCTGCGAATCGCGCTGAGCGAGTACCGCGTCATCCCGCAGGACGTGCAGGCTCCCGCGGGGTCGTTGACGATCTCCGTCCACAACTACGGGCGGCTGTCCCACAGTCTCGTTATCTCCCGTGGCGGCGTGGCCGACGCATCGACGGTGGCGATCGCGCCCGGACAGTCGACCCTGCTGGAGGCGGTGCTCTCCCCCGGCCAGTACCAGATGGCCTCGTCGGTTCTCTCCGATCAGGCCCTGGGCACGTACGGGACGCTCGACGTCAGATCCGGAACAGGGAGTCATTGAGCAGGAGGCGGGCGGTTCACGCCGAAGCTATCCCCAACCCCGGCGCCGGCTTGCGACGCTTCGCCACGAAGTCAACAACGCGATCGTCCTCCTACGGCGGCAACCAGAGGTGCCGGCGCCGGGGGCCCCCAACCGGGGGCGTGCGCCGGTGGCGACTCACGCTCACGCGGTCAACCGGGGGCGTGCGCCGGTGGCGACTCACGCTCGCGCGGTAACGGTATAGAAATCGGCGATGACTTCACAGCCGAGCCCGGAGCTGTTCCGCGAGGTCTTCGGCAGGTTCGCGACCGGCGTCGCGGTCATCACCGGCGCCGGCTCGATCGGAGCCGGCGGGATGACGGCCAACGCGCTGTGCTCGTTGTCGCTCGACCCGCTGCTGGCCCTCGTGTGCTTCGAGAACCGGGCGCGGACGCTGCCGATCGTCCGCGATGCCGGCCGGTTCGGCGTCAACCTGCTGGCCGCCGACCAGGAGGACATCGCCGGCGTGTTCGCCTCCAAGCTGCCGGAGTCCGAGAAGCTCGTCGCCGTCGAGCACCGCTTCGAGCAGGGCGTGCCGATCATCGACGGATCGCTGGCGTGGGCGGCGTGCGAGCTGCACGAGCTGATGCCGGGCGGCGACCACACCGTCGCCATCGGCCGCGTTCTCGACCTGGGCCTGGGCGAGGGCGAGCCGCTGCTCTGGTACTCCGGCCAGTACCGCACCCTGCACGGCTCGGCCTGAGGCGGGCCTCTCAGGGCTCGGCCGGCGCAGCCCCCGGGATTCCCGCCGGCGAATCTCGCGAGCTGATCGCCCTCAGCGCGATCAGCCGGTCCCCATGGCCCGGATGAGCAGTACCAGGATCACCAGCGCCGCCAGAACCATGACCCCCAGCTCGCGCTGAACGATCGCCACCACGACAACGCGCTGCTCGGCGTCAGGGAGCTTGCCGACCGCGGCCGCCGACTCCAAGCCCCGGGCGTCGAGCACCGCCTGGGCGGACGCGATGCGCAGCTGCTCGGCCACGAACGAGATCGCCAGCGGCAGCAGGCCGTAGACCAGGTGCAGGGTCGTCTCCTTCTTGCCCATCAGCACGAGAACGCCCCCCAGCGCCGCCTCGACGACGATGGCCGCCTGCCCGGAGCGCAGCATCCGCCAGAACAGCGGGCTCTGGCGGACGCGGTACCAGCACCAGGCCCCCCACAGACCGCCACCGCCGATCAGGACGGTGCACGCGACGCCGGCGACGATGTGCACGAACTTCATCGCGCCCGGCCGTGGGCAACCGGGATAAACGCGCAAAAGCGGGTACCCGGGACAGAGCCGGTTGCCCCTTCTCCGTGGACATAGCCGCATTCCGCACTAAGTAACACTTTGTTACAAGGTCCGGTACGCTGGTGATATAAGAGGTTCATATGTTGCGTGACTACCTCCCCGCGATCGTATTCCTGATACTCGGCGCCGCCGTCGGAGGATTGTTCGGCGTCCTGAACCTGATCACCGGGACGCGCAACACGCACCGCAAGCAGACCAGGACCGCCCCCTACGAGTGCGGTCTGCCGTCGGAGATCCAGCGTGGCTTCCGCTTCGGCATCAGCTTCTACCTGATCGCGATGCTGTTCATCCTGTTCGACATCGAGGTCATCTTCCTGTATCCGATCGCGGTCCAGCTGCGGTCGTTTGGGACCTTCGCGCTGAGCGAGACCATCGTCTTCGTCGCCCTGCTGATGGTTGCTTTCGTCTACGTCTGGCGGCGAGGAGCCCTGGAATGGAAATGAAACGCGAGAAGGTGGGCGCTCCGTCCGATTTCCGCGCCCGCCAGCTGATGTCCCGGGACATGCTCCGCGGTGATCTGGAGGGCGAGGAGCTCGAGCGCTACGTCGAGCGGAGCATCATGACCACCACCGTGGAGAAGGCGGTGGCCTGGTCGCAGGGCAATTCGCTGTACCCGATGACGTTCGGACTCGCCTGCTGCGCGATCGAGATGATGTCGATCGTCGGCGCCCGCGTCGACATCGCGCGCTTCGGCTGGGAGGCGTTCCGCGCCTCGCCGCGCCAGGCGGACCTGCTCATCCTCTCCGGCCGGGTGTCGGTCAAGATGGCGCCGGTCATCCGCCGCATCTACGACCAGATGCTCGAGCCCAAGTGGGCGATCTCGATGGGCGCCTGCTGCTCGTCGATGGGCGTGTTCAACAACTACGCGCTGGTGCCGGCCGACAAGTTCATGCCGATCGACGTCCACGTGCCGGGCTGCCCGCCGCGTCCCGAGGCGCTGATGCACGGAATCCTGCGCCTGCGCGACCGGATCCACGGGCACGAGCGCGAGGGCTGGCGCGAGCGCTACGGCGCCGTCGGCACCGAGGAGGTCCTGGTGGGCTCGGAGACCGGCGACGAGACGGCGGCGATCAACGTGTTCCGCGGAGGGGACACCGCCGGTGCCTGACGCCACCGGGCTCGAGCTCACGGCCCACGACCTCCGCGACCGCAACGCTGAGTCGATCATCGGCACCGACTTCGCCCACGGCCGCGCCACGTTGCTCGCCGATCCCGCGCACATCATCGATGTCCTGACGGGTCTGAAGGAGAAGGGTTACAGCTTTCTCGCCAGCGTCCACGGCGTCGACTACTACCCGGACGAGCCGCGCCTGGGCATCATCTACGAGCTGCTCGACATGACCAACGTCGACCGCATCTCGGTCAAGGCGCGCGTGCACACCGACGACCCACGGATCGCGACCGCCACCGGGCTGTACCCGGCGGCCGAGTTTCAGGAGCGCGAGGCCTACGACATGTTCGGGATCGTGTTCGAGGGGCACCCGGATCTGCGGCGCATCCTCATGCCCGAGGACTTCGGCGGCTTCCCCCAGCGCCGCGACTTCCCGGTCGGCGGCGAGCCGGTCCTGTTCACCTTCAACGAAGAAGACTCCTACGGGAAGTGGCAATAGAACATGGCGACTGAGACGGAAAAGCCACAGCAGGCTCCAGCCGATCCGCTGAGCACCGACTATCGCCAGCGCGAGGAGTCGATCACCTACTCGGCGGAGTCGGCCGGCATGGGCCAGACGGCCGAGCTGCTGACGCTGAACATCGGTCCCCATCATCCGGCCACCCACGGGGTCCTGCGCCTGCTCGCCACGCTCGAGGGCGAGGTCGTCCGCGACATCAAGCCGATCATCGGCTATGTCCACACCGGCATCGAGAAGACGGCCGAGACCAAGACCTACTGGAAGGCCATCCCCGTCCTGGAGCGGATGGACTACCTGGCCTACTACTTCAACGCAATGGCGTTCTGCGGAGCCACCGAGACCCTGCTCGAGTGCGAGGTGCCGGCGCGCGCGCAGTACCTGCGCGTGATCCACCTGGAGCTCAACCGGATCATGTCCCACCTCGTGTGGCTGGGCACGAGTGCGCTCGACCTCGGCGCGATCTCGATGTTCTGGTACTGCTTCCGCGAGCGCGAGACGATCCTCGACCTGTTCGAGATGTCGAGCGGCCAGCGGATGCACACCCGCTACTTCCAGGTCGGCGGCGTGATCGAGGACATCCCGCCGGGCTTCGCCGCCAAGCTACGCAAGTTCCTGGCCGAGATGCCGACCCGCGCCGATCAGTACGCGGACCTGCTCGAGAAGAACCAGATCGTGCTCGAGCGGCTGCGCGGCACC
>DASZMK010000192.1:0-67290 GCA_035551855.1 Solirubrobacteraceae bacterium | reverse complement strand
GATGCCGGGTCACCAGCGCGAGCGCATTCACGGCTCCCCCGCTGCTGGCGAAGATGTCCACGGGCCCGGCGTCGAGCTCGGAGATCAGCCGGTGCAGATCCTCCGCGTGTTCGTCCGGCGTCGCCCCCGTGACGCCGTCGGCTCGCGGGCTGCGTGCGACCCCTCGCGGGTCGTAGGTCACGACCATGCGGTCCGGGAAGTGGCCGGCCAGCATCGTGAACCCGCTCGCATCCATCGGCGACCCAATCATCAGCAGGACCGGCTCGGCGCTCACGGACTCCGCCGCTTGGACGTCGTAGGTAAGGGTGGCGCCGGGCAGGTCCAAGGTTTGCGTCTTCGGCTCGGTCATCGCTGTCCTTTCTCGCATGTCTGGGCATAACGACCCACGGCAGCGGCGAGACTCATCGATCGGCGGCCGGTGTTATGACCTCGGGTCGGGCATGAGCCTCGTTTCCTCCAGGGGAGAGCGGGTAACGCGACTCGTAGGAATTCTTCAACCACAACCCCAATGGAGGCATCATGGCTCAAGAGGCTGGACAGGTCACCGGGACCAAGGACAAGGACTACAACCTCATCTGGTTTACCGAGCAGTCGCTGAGCAACGCGCTTCGTCTCGAGACCTACATCCAGGACGCCGAGCGCGATGGCGATAGCGAGGTGGCGGCCCTCTTCCGTCGCGCTCAGGACGCCAGCCGGCGTGGCGGAGAGCAGGGCAAGGAGATGCTGAGCAAGCGCCTCGGCCAATCCTGACCGGAACACCGCTGCGCGCGAGGCGGCGGTGAGCTCGGGGGCAGCGGACCTCGCGGGAGCGCGACCGGTGGTGTGATGCCGGCGCTTGATGGTTGCGTGCCATCTGGGCCGCACGCAGTCCGGCGTGCACCTCCCACGGCGCTGGCGGCAGTACGTGACCCGTCTCGAGCACGGACAGTGAGGTTGGCCCGGACACGGTTGGCCATCCGGCGGAGACTGCCTCCATGGCATCAGCGGGATGCTCCGCCCGTCAACCTTGTGCACCGGGCACCGCGGCCCGGGTGGCGCTGAGGACCTCGGTGGTATACGTTGTCGCCCGTTCGTCATGGTTCCGGGCCGACAGGCACTGGACCGGGCTAGTGCAAGCTGATGTGACCCCGCACGGGTGCGGCGGTGCTCGTCGCGGAGGTTGGGATCGGCTCCGTGGTCAAGCAGCCGACGGACGCTCTGCGCTCGCCCGTTGTGGGCCGCGACCCGAAGAGCGTGGCGGCCGAACAGCTCATCGACGGCGTCGACGGTGGTCTGGGCGCTGATGAGCTGGTCGATCACTGAGAGGCGCTGGTCCTCGGCAGCGAAGGTCAGCGCGCGAATCCGAGCTTGCAGGGGAGTGTCGGGAGCCAGCCAGCCGGTGATGACTCTGACAGCGGCGGCGCTCTCGATGCCGTGCGGCTGCATGACGACTCCTTCAAGAGCCCGTGGTCCGCGCCGGGCCGAAAGAGATCGCCAACCGATGTGTCGACTAAGAACGGTGGAGGTGGACTCAGTCCTTCCCGCGGACCCGGCAGTGCCCTCCGGCACTGCCGAGAGATCCTACGGGTTGACCCCGCGGCGGCGGTCTCCCGGGTCACCGGCAATCGGAATGTCCCCAGGGCGGGCGTGCGCACGAACCCTCCAGAAAGCGGCTCCGGTTGATCAGACGGAGCGTCAGGAAGCGTGCAGCAACGCGCGCAGGCGCTCGTCTGGCCCGTGGAAGGGAGCGGACGAAGCGTCCACCGCGCTGGCGCCACCATCCACGGGAATCACCGCACCGGTCACATACGCAGCGCGCGGAGAGGCGAGGAAGGCGATCACGTCGGCGATCTCCTCCGGAGCGGCAGGGCGCCGCAACGGCGTGTCGCGGCTGCACAGCCAGTAGGCATCGTCGGTCGAGACTCCCCACGCGTCGGCGACCGCAGCCATGTCGGTCTCACCCATCGGCGTTCGGACCCATCCGGGGCAGACACAGTTGGCCCGGACGCCGCGGGGACCGTAGTCGTTGGCCAGGCAGCGCGTCAGCATGATCAGGCCGGCCTTCGAGGTGCAATACGACGCCCACCCCGGCCCGGCAAGCCAGCCGCTGGTCGAGCTAACCGTCACCACCGATCCCCGGCGCTCGAGCAAATGCGGCAGCGCGGCCCGTGCGATCAAAAAAGCTCCGGTCAGGTTGATCTGCAGCGTCCGCTCCCACGCCTGCAGCGAGTCCTCGCCCGCGGGGAGCGAATCCCCGACCCCGTGGTTGCAGACGAGAACATCAAGCCGACCGTGCGCCCTGATCGCCGCGTCCGCTGCTTGCTCGGCGCCGGCGGGGCTTGAGACATCGCCAGACATCCAGGTCGCCGATCCGCCGGCCGCCTCGACTTCGCGAGCTGCGTCAGTGAGTGGCTCGGGCCGCCGTCCGACGAGTACCACGGCGTGTCCCTCTTGGGCCATACGGACCGCGGTCGCGCGGCCGATACCTGTGCCGCCTCCCGTAATCAACGCGACCGGCGATGATGCTTTCGTCATCGGAGTTCCTTTCTTTCGCGGGAGGCCGCGCCCGTGTGGGTCTCGAGAAGCCGCGAAGCCTCTCACAACCCAGCAACCTTCACCATCCCAGCGGCGTCGAGCAGCGCCGGGATTCGATGGCTTTGGGGGACAGAGGCGCCGGCCGGCGGTTGAGGAAGACGCCGAGATCGAGCAGGATCGAAGAAGCACTGGAGGAGCTGAGCTCCTAGGCTTACGCCATCCGCGCACCGCCATCTCGAGGAAGGGACCACGCATGAAGGTGATGACATGTCAACAACTGGGTGGACCATGTGAGTTCGAACTCCGGGGAATGACCGCTGATGAGGTGATCAAGGCGCAAGATCGGCATCTCAAGGAGATGGTCGCAGGAGGTGATGCCACCCATGAGACTGCGTTGAAGGGAATGAAAGCTCGGTGGAAGAGACCGATCTCAGGAATGGGGTGGTATCGGCAAGTCAAGCGTGACTTTGCCGCTCTTTCGGAAGACTGAACGAGAACGCGGCGGCCCGTGATCGCTTCGGCGAGACGCCGACCCGATCGCCGCCGCACCCTCTCGCTTTGGAGCGCGCTGGCGCCTAATGCGTGCGTCCGCTGGTCCGGGGGGTTGGACTCTGCGGGTCGTGCCGTATCTGTCCTCAACGCTGGCCCGGCGTCCAGGCCGGTCGGTGGAGCCATGGCCCAGCCTGTGTTCCTATCTCGAGACCAGCGCCCACACCTCGCGCGATTGCTCGTCTCCTCGGCGTCGGGCTCCTGACGGTCGCGGCGCTGGTCGGTCTTCGGCCTGGCGCGAGCGCCCGCGCGGACACACCACCTGCTCCACCCGGTCTCGCATTCCCATTCCCGTTTCCGCTTCCACCGGTGGGCTCGACAGGGTTGCCACCCGCCGCGACAGGGGGGACTACGGCACCGACGGGCGGTAATCCGCTCTCGGGCCTCCGATTCTTTGTCGATCCACAGACCTCCAGTGCCAAGCTGGCGTCGCGGTATCCGGCGCTGAGCGTGATCGCCCGTGAACCCGGCACGGCGCGCTTTGGATCGTTCAGCTTCGGGGCCAATGGGGTGCCGGACATCCGGACCGCGGTCTTGCGCTATCTGACCCGGGCAGCCATTCAGGAGCCCGATACCGTCCCGATGCTCGCCACCTACCGCGTCGTCGACGGCCATTGTGGCAACTGGGCCGATCCCCCCGGCGATCAGGCGGCGTACCACAACTTCATCGGAGGGCTTGCTCAGGGAATCGGGTCCACCAGAGCCGTCCTGTTTCTCGAAATGGACTCACTGATCACCACTCCCTGCCTGTCGGCGCAGGGCCTGGATGTCCGGATGAACGAGTTAAACGACGCGATCAACATCCTCACCGCGGACTGCCCGGGGCTGGTCATCTACCTCGACGCGGGCGCAGCCGACGCGCTCCCAGCCCGCAGCACGGCGAGCCTCCTCGTTCATGCCGGCGTCGCCAAGATCCAGGGCTTTTTTCTGAACTCGACGCACTTTGACTGGACCGCGAAGGAGATCGCTTACGGCGAGCAGATCTCACGCCTGATCGGCGGCAAGCACTTCGTCGTCAACACCGCCGAGAACGGTCAAGGCCCCCTCATCCCCAGGAACGCGGCCAAGGAGGGCAACGAGGTCCTCTGTAACCCTCCAGGCCGCGGCCTCGGACCCCTCCCGACTGCCAGCACCGGCTACCCCAACGTCGACGCGTTCGCCTGGATCAGCATTCCCGGCAACTCAGGCGGACGATGCGTGGCAGGTGCGCCCCCCGCCGGCGCGTACTGGCCGGCCTACGCGCTGATGCTGGTTCACAACGCGAACCTCTCCGTGGGACAAGCCCCGCGCGCGAGACCAGCGCATCGGCACAAGACTCACCAACACAACGCCCCCCGCAGCTGATAGTTGGCCGTGGCTGGCACAGCAATCCTCACCAGTCCTCCGTGCGCGAAGCCCCTCGACAGGCCACCGCCGAGGCGTTTGCGATCGCGGCCGAGCGCTGGCCGCGCGACAGGATTGCCTTGCGGCGGGATTGACCGGAGTCGACCGTTGTGCGGCCAGATCGCCGGCCGCGTGCACATGACCGCGGTCTGACAGGAGCGTTGACTGGCCGTCCGGGTGGGATACCCTGACGATAGGTCGACGGGGAGACTGCGTGAAGTGAGGTGATGAAGCCAGCCGGAACCCTCCTGCGGGTGGTGCGGCTGTCTGCGCTGCTGTTGGTCTGCGGCGGCTGCGGGGCGGGCGTGGCGAGGCATGGCGTCATCGCCATCAGACCCAGCCACCTTCGCCCGGTCGCTGCCACGTCGACGGCGGGTCGGCAGGTTGATCCGACGGCGTTCGCCCGCGGTGCGTGCATGGCGTTCTCGCCCACGTCGGCCTCGCGCCCGCTGACGGTGTTTCTGGACGCCGGTCACGGGGGCCGCGACCCGGGCGCGATCGGCAGCACCAGATCGCATCAGAGGGTCTTCGAGGCGCGCGCGACGCTCTCGGTGGAGCTGGACACGATGGCGCGGCTGCGCGCCGGTGGCTTCCGTGTCGTCGTGTCTCGGATCCGTGACAGCTCGGTGGCGCGCCTGGGGCCGGATGACGTGTCCGGAGGAGTGTTGACCGTCGACGGCTCTCACGAGGATGTCCTGGCCCGAGCTCGGTGCGCCGACAAAGCGCATGCTGACGTCCTTGTCGGGATCTACTTCAACGCCGGCGTTCCCGGTGGCGCCGGTTCGGTGACGGGATATGACGCCGTCCGTCCCTATGCCGCCGACAACCTGCGGCTGGCCAGGCTCCTCCAGACCGATGCGCTGTCGGCGATGAACGCGCGGGGGTGGGAGATCCCGGACGCCGGGGTGCGGTCGGACTCGGGGCTGGGGTCGGTGCTCAGCGCCCAGGGCGCGGCCTACGGCCACCTGGTCCTGCTCGGCCCCGCCGACCCAGGCTACGTCGCCACCCCCAGCCGGATGCCGGGAGCAGTGATCGAGCCGCTGTTCATCACCGATCCGTTCGAGGGCTCCATCGCCGCCAGCCGCCGCGGTCAGAGCGTGATCGCCGACGGCCTGGCGAGGGCGATCGAGCAGTATTTTGCCCCGGCTCGGTAAGTCAGGCGCCGGACGCCTGGCGGCGCGGCTGGTCGCGCCGCTTGGCGTGATCCTCGTCGCCGGGTGCGGCGGATCGTCGGCCGCGCATCACAACCGGCAGGGCCCCCACCCGCCGGCGTCGACAACGTCCCGGCTGACCGCCACCCACTTCGCGTCGCAGGCGCAGCCTCCGGCACCACCGACAACGACGCTGCACCGCCTCCTCGCCGGCCAGATCCCAACCCGGGTGCCGACCGCGCAGCACGTGGTGGCCCTCACCTTCGACGCCGGCGCCGACAACGCCGGCGCGCCGAAGATCCTCGCCACGCTGGCCAGAACCGGTGCCACCGCGACGTTCTTCATGACCGGCCGATGGGCCGAGCTGTACCCGCAGTGGGCCAGACGGATCGCCGCCCACTACCCCATCGCCAACCACACCTTCAACCATCTGGACCTTCTGAGTCTCCCGCCGCCCGAGGTCACAAGCCAGATCCTCATGGCCGGCGCCGCGATTCAGCATGTCACCGGCCGCGCCCCGGCCTCCCTGTTTCGCTTCCCTTACGGATCGAGCAACACGACTACGCTGGCGCTCGTCAACCGGCTCGGCTACACCGCCGTCGGCTGGACGGTCGACACGCTTGGCTGGGAGGGGACCTCGATGGGGCAGTCGCTTGCCTCTGTCGCCGCGCACGCGCTTGATCACCTCGAGCCCGGCGAGATCATCCTGATGCACGTGGGCGCCAACCCCCAGGACCACTCCACGCTCGACGCCGACGCCCTCGCCGCGATCATCACCGCGATCCGCGCGCACGGGTACCGGTTCGTGACCCTCGCCGAGTACTTCTAACGGCGCGACGCGCGCCCGGTATGGAGCTGACGCGAGCCGTCGCTCCGCGGACGATCCTGTGATCTTTCGTTTGGCCACGATCCTCCCGCCTCAATGCTCACGACTCGCCTCGACGGGCACGGCAACCCCCGTCGGCGAGGGCGCAACAGGCCCTATTCGAGCACCACCGGGTGAGCGCCGGCAGGCGCCGCCACTGGGCGGCGCCAGCCCGAGACGGCCATACCGACGGCAGGGATGAGAGCGACGAGGATGAGCACGAGCGCCCAGACGAACGTTGAGGCGAAGGCGTCGGCCAGTGGCCGCGCGATGGCGGCGTGCGCGGTCGCCGGCAGGTGCTGCAGGGTGGCGAGCCCCCCGGACCGCGAGCCCGAGGCGCGGCTGCCGAGGATCGCGCTGAGATTGGTCGTGATCGCTGACGCGAGGATCACGGACAGCACCGCGGTGCCGATCGAGGCCCCCGCCTGGCGGATGATGTTCATTGCGGTGCTGGTCCGGGCGATGGCGGCCGGCGGGACCGCCTGCATGGCCGCAGTCATGTTCGGCATCATCGCCAGTCCCATCCCGAGGCCCTGGACAAAGTTGGCGGCACACAGCAAAACGTAGGACGTGTGGGGGCCGACGAACACGAACGGGATGAGCCCGATGGCCACCAGGGGCAGGCCGGTGGCGGGCAGCCAGGTGGGTCCGTACCGGTCGGTGAGGCGGCCCGCGAGCGGCATCAGCAGCATCGCGCCGACGCCGCCCGGCGCCATCAGCAGGCCGGCCTGGAGCGCTGACGCCCCGCGCACCGCCTGGTAGTAGAGCGGAACGAGCAGCATCGTTCCGAACACCGAGATGGCGAACAGGAGGAACGTGCCCGCGGCCGCGCCCGCTCGCGTATGTGCGAACGTCCGCAGTTCGATCAGCGGGTTCGGGCTACGCCAGCTGTGGATGAACCAGGCGGCGATCAGCACGACGCCGGCGAGCGTCGGGCCCCACGAGCGCACCGAGCCGAACCCGTAAGTCGAGGACTCGGCCAGACCAAAGATGAACACCGCCAGGCCCGGGGAGAGCAGCAGCATCCCCAGCCAGTCGAGCCGGTGGGCAGGTTGTGGCTGATCGGTCTCGAGCACGATCAGCGCGAGGATGAACGCCACGATCCCAATCGGTACGTTGATGAAGAAGATCCAGCGCCAGGATGCGTTGTCGACCAGCCAACCGCCGAGGATCGGGCCCAGGATCGGCGCAACCAGCATCGGAACGCCGAGCACGCCCATGACGCGGCCCATCCGGTGAGGACCGGCCTTCTTGGTCATGATCGTCATGACCGCCGGCATGATCATCCCGCCGCCGATGCCCTGCAGGACGCGGAAGAAGATCAGCGAGCCCGCACTCCACGCCAGGCCCGACAGCACGGACCCCAGCGTGAACAACACCAGCGACCACATGTAGATCCGCTTCGTGCCGAACCGGTCCGCCGCCCAGCCGGTGACCGGAATCACCGCAGCGAGCGCCAGCGTATAGCCCGTGATGATCCATTGAATGGTGGTCAGCGACGAGTGGAACGCGACCGCCAGGTGATCGATCGCCACGTTGACCACGGTCGTGTCGAGGATGGACATGATCGCTCCCAGCAACACGACGCCGGCGACGATCAGGGTCTCGCGGTCAAGCCCCTCGGACTGCGATGGTTGGGCGGACATCTCGGCCATGCCGCCATCGTACCGGACAAACGAGTCCGCTTACCCGGCGAGGCACGCCAGCCCACTCCCACCCCAGGGATCCCCGCGCCCACGCCGGCGCAGGCGGGCGCTACCGCGTCGCTGCGCCTATGAGCGACCCAGCTGCGGATCGCTGGTCAACCGCCCGCCGAACTCCACCCGGCCGGCAACCTGATAGCGGAAGCGGGGGTCGCTCGGCGTCGTCAGCGCGATGTCATACCAACCGCCGGAGCGGCGAGTGCCGATGGTGATCTCGCGCGTCCCGTGAACCTCGACGCGGTGCTCGGTGCCGTATGCGTCGGCGATGTCGACGGCGATGGGCGGTCTGTAGCGGCGGCGGCCGCCGCCAAGCCGATCACTGCGGTCGATGAGCCGGAGCGTGAGCTTGCCGAGGCCCTGGTCGACCCGCGCCTCGACCTCCAGAGCGGTCGCGGGAGAGCCGGAAACTGGCGGAAGAAGCCGTTGGGGCCGTGGACGCTGAGATCGTAGGTGCCCGGATTGGGCAGCGCGATCGCGAGTTGGTCGCCGGCGCCGATGGTGTAGCTGTAGGGCGCGCCGGGAACGGTCAGCGATCGCGCCTGGAGGTGAACTCCGAGCCGGCCGTGGTTCTCGACGGCGAGGTGAAGCGTCTGGGGGTCGGCGTCGAAGGCGACGTCGAAGCGGTAGCCGAGCCGGCGCGATGGCCGCGCCCCTGGTTCCTGGATCGGGACCGATCCCGTCGCCGGGGGCGTGGGGACGTAGGTGGGCGGGGTGCTTGTGCCGGTGGGTTTATCGGAGGCAACACGCCGCCCTCACAACAAAGTCACGAGCCCCATCAGGATGCGAGAGCGACCGTCACGACCTGCGTCGAGTCCCAGCGTGCATCCACCGTGGGCGTCTACGGTCATACGGTTACCGTTCGCCGGGAAGAGGCGATGAAGACCACGGCACCGACAGGAGGCAGGCTTCGAGATGAAGACGATCGGCACCGAGGAGCACTTCGTGACCGACGAGGTCGTCACGGCGTGGAGCCGGCTCGACTCGCGTGCGCGCGATGAGTCGGGGGCCAGCGTCCCTCCGGGGGAGGTGGGGGAGCGCCTGCGCGAGGTCGGAGAGCGCCGGATCGCGGCGATGGACGAGGCGGGGCTGGACGTCCAGGTGATCTCGCTCACGTCGCCCGGGCTCCACAACCTTCCGGCGGACGAGGCCACCCGCCGGCAGGTCGAGACCAACGACCGCATCGCGGAGCTCGTGAACGCCCACCCGGACCGCTTCCAGGGCTTCGCCACGCTCGCCACCCCGGCGCCCGCCGCAGCCGCGCAAGAGCTCGAGCGCGCGGTCACCAGGCTCGGCCTCAACGGTGCCCTCCTGTTCGGTCGCACCGGTGAGCGCAACCTCGACCATCCTGACAACTGGCCGATCTTCGAAGCCGCCGCGTCGCTCCGCGCTCCGCTGTACATCCACCCACAGGTCCCGCAGCCGCGGGTGCGGGCTGCGCTGTACGCGGGCTTTGACGACGCCATCGACAACGCCTTCGCCACCTACGGCATCGGCTGGCACTACGAGGCCGGCGTGCAGTTCCTCCGGCTTGCACTCGCCGGCGTGTTCGACCGCTACCCTGACCTCCGAGTCCTCCTCGGTCACTGGGGCGAGGTCATCCTGTTCTACCTCGACCGGGCCGACGGACTGGCCATGCAGGCCGGGCTCCCCCAGCCGTTCTCGGAGTACATTCGGCGAAACGCCTACATCACCGCCGGCGGCGTCTACAGCCAGCGCTACCTGCGGTGGGCGGTCGAGGTGGTCGGCGCGGAGCGCATCCTGTTCGCAACCGACTACCCGTACCGGGCCGGCCCCGACGGCGGCGTGGAGCACTTCCTTCAGACCGCGGGGCTCGAGCGGGCCAACCAGGAGCGGATCGCCGCCGGCAACTGGGATGCGCTCGTGGCCGGCATCCGGCGCTGACTCCGAAGTCACGATCGGATCGCGTGGGCGCGCTGCCCCGGACAGCTCCCGGTGAGGCAATACGACGTCGGGGGCGTCTTCGGGACGTCTCCTCGTCGAGATCCCGGTGACCGGCCGGCGCAGCGCGATGTCGCGCGGCTGAGTGGGATGCGCGTCCGCGCGCCTTCTAGAGTCTCGCGAAATGTTGATCGCCACCCATGACGGTTCCTTTCACGCGGACGAGGTGTTCGCCATCGCCGCGCTGAGCCTGCTCGGCGACCCCGTCGAGGTCGTCCGCACGCGCGACCACGACGCTGTCGCCCAGTCCGATCTGCGCGTCGACGTCGGCTTCCGCGACGACCCGTCCGCCGGAGACTTCGACCACCACCAGCGGGACTTCGATCGCGCTCGCGACAACGGGGTGCGCTACGCGTCCTTCGGCCTGGTCTGGCGCGAATTCGGCGCTCGCATCTGTGACGGCGATCAGGAGGTCGCCGATGCCGTCGACGCGACGCTGGTGCAACCCGTCGACGGAAACGACACTGGTCAGCAGCTGACCCGGTCGCTGATCGACGGCGTGCGCCCGATGACGGTCAACGCCATCATCGGCGGCTTCAACCCGCGCTGGGACGAAGCCCTGACCCCGGAACGGGAGCGTGAGCGCTTCGGTGCGGCCGTTGCCCTGGCGCGAGACGTCCTCGCCCGCGAGGTGGCCTCCGCAGCCTCCAGCCGTCGCGCCCAGCGCGTCGTCCGCGCGGCGATCGCCGCCGCGGAGGACCCGCGCGTGGTCGAGCTGCCGGTCAACGCCCCGTGGAAGCAGGTGCTGGTCCCGGAGGCCCCGGACGCCCTGTTCGTGATCTACCCCAAGCGCCAGGGCTTCGGCCTTGAAGCGGTGCCGCGCGACCTCGGCTCGTTTGCCAACCGGCGCGACCTGCCGGCGGCGTGGGCCGGGCGTGAAGGCCCGGACCTCGTCGCGGTCACCGGTGTCGAGGACGCGGTCTTCTGCCACGCCAAGCGCTTCCTCGCCGTCGCCGAATCACGCGACGCGATAGAGCGGCTCGCCGAGCTCGCGCTGAGCGAGGACTGACCCGCCCGCGCTGTTGATCACGCCTCCGTACCCCGGGGGCGCGGGCTACCCGACCTTACCTCCTGACCTTTTTACTACTTGGTTCCCGCCGCGGCGGGGCAGACGTACGGCGTCATACCCTGGGGCGTGCCGCCGAGCGGGCTCCAGATCGCGGGACAGCGCATGGGCGGCTGGCCGGGATTCGTCACCGTGTACGACATGACGTAGTACGGGCAGCCGGTGGCCGCGTTGGTGGGACCGGAGTACCCCGCGGGGCAGCTGGGCCCGGTGACCGCCGGGGTCACGGCCGGACCAGCCGCGCTCGCCACCGCCACTGGCGCACCCAGCGTCGCTGCGGCTATTACGGGCACGAATGCCGCAAGTCGTCTCTTGAGCAACATGATGTGTCTCCTTTGCCGGGCGGTCGCAGAACGCCACCCATGATTCGTTAACCGCCCGCCCGGGCTGTTCCCTCAGCGTGGCGGCATCGTCTCTCCCCCGGGGGTCCTGACCGACTGGACCACGGACCAGTCTTCCCCCAGCCCGCCACGGAGGCATGGTCGCCGTCGGCGCGGATGATCCCGGCAACACGGACCTGCGGCCGGCAGCCCCTGGCCCTTGGACCAGGGTTCACGCTCTCGGCTACTGGACGGTCGGCTCAAGGAGCCCGGCAACGGACGGCTGCCGGCCACCCGCCGATTCGGCCGACGTCTCCTTGGCACGGAGAAACGCCGCGACCACGTGCGGGTCGAACTGCGTCCCGGCGGCCGAGCGCAGCTCCGTCAGCGCCGCCTCGGTGCTCATGGCGCGGCGGTACGCGCGGTCGCTCGTCATCGCGTCATAGGCGTCGCAGACGGCGATGATGCGCGCGCCCGCCGGTATCTCCGTCCCGGTGAGCCCATCCGGATAACCCCCGCCGTCCCAGCGCTCATGGGAGGAGCGCACCAGCGGTGCGACCTCGCTCAGCGCCGCCGCGGCAAGGATGATGCGCTCGCCGATCATGGTGTGCTGGCGCATCAGGGCCCATTCCTGCTCGGTGAGGGGGCCCGGCTTGCGCAGGATGAACTCCGGGATCGCGATCTTGCCGACGTCATGCAACTCGGCCGCGTCGCGCACCTTCTCCACCGCAGCCCGGGGATGGCCCAGCGCCCGGGCGGTCGCCTCCGCCAGGCTGACGACATCGTCACGGTGGTCGCACAGGCTGGGGTCGCGCTCGGCGAGGGCCGAGAGGAGCGCCTGCGTGACCGCGCGCGCCGCGCTGCTCCGTCCGGTCGCCTGCTTGTTCGCGTACATCCGCACGTCGGCGAGGCGCAGCGCCTCGGTCGACTCGGTCGTTTCCTGGGGCAGCCTGACGGTTCCCATCGAGGCCGAGACCGAGAAACCCTCGCCATGATCGGACAGCACCGATTCCGCGGCCTGGGCCAGGACCTCCGCGGTGTCGTCGTCGGGCAGCAGCGCGCAGAACTCGTCGCCGCCCATCCGGTAGACGGTGGCGGCGGGACCGACGACCTCGGACACGCCGCTCGCCAGGCGCTGTAGGAGCGCGTCTCCGGCGGCGTGGCCGAAGTTGTCGTTGTAGGTCTTGAATCCGTTGAGGTCGAACAGGGCGAGAATCATCGACCCGGGGCTGTCGCGACGGAGACGGCGCTCGAGCGCGCCCGCCAGCGCCCGGCGGTTGCCCAGGCCGGTGAGCGGATCGGTCAACGCCTCGTGCTGCGACCGCTCCAGCATCGACTGGTGCGCCCGGAAGGTGAGCGCCAGGCGCAGCAGGACGGAGAGGAGCGCGCCGCAGGCCAAGAGAACCGCCGGCAGGCTCACGTCGGTCATGCTCCCGGCGACCAGGATCGCCAGGCTGATGAGCGCGAAGGCGATGGGGATGCTGATCGCGCCCGGCCTGCGCACCTCCGCGCCCCGGTCCCGCGGCGCCATCCAGGCCGCGGCTGCGAAACAGATGGAGATGGTCCACCATCCCGGGTCATACGGGCCGCCGGACTGCCAGGTTCCCTCCGCCGCCTTGATCAGGTAGATGGTGTCGGAGCCCCAGAAGCAGAGGATGCCCGCCGCCAGTACGCCGAAGCGGCGATCCAGGCGCCGCCCGCCGACCGCCAGCACGCCACAGATCAGCCCCAGCAGGAGGAGATCGGCGATCGGGTAGCTCAGGTTGGTGGCGACGGCGACTCCCGCGCCCCCAAGAGCACCGAAAACGGGCTTGAAGACAACGGCGGCGCTGATCGCGCCGGCCGCCAATCCCGCGGTCACGCCGTCCGCCCAGAGTGTCTTCGGCAGCCCGCGGATGCGCGAGCGCGCCAGGACGATGAGCCCGGCGAAGACCAACGGCGGCAACGACAGATATCCGGCATCGGCCGGCGAGGGAACCGGCGGCGACGCATCGCTCCACAACAGGGCGGTGAAGTAGAACTCGCCACCCACCCACGCGAGCACCCCCAGGCCCAGGAGCAGCCAGACGACCCGCTCGTCACGGCGTCGTCCCGCGCGGAGCAGGCATAGGCATCCGCCCGCGCCCATCACCCCCAGGTGCAGCCACTTCTCCGGGCCCACGGGCAGCCATCGGAGCCCCAGCGCATGCAGCTCGCACGCGGCGATCCAGCCGCCGAGCAGGACGAGCGCGATTCGCATGGGGCGGGGCATCCGGCCGTATCGGCAGGCGGTGAGCACGGCCTGAGCGCATGTGCTACGGACCTGCCCTTTTGCCTGATGGCGCCCCGCCGGAGTTCAGGTTTCCCGCGGATCGTCGATACGGGCTGAAACGAGGCTCGTCTGCTGCGCCCGCGCGCGGCGAAGGCGCGGCTCGCTGATCCCCGCCTTCCGTGGGCGGGGCGCCAGCCTCCCTCCTATTCCTGGGCGCCGCAGTGGTGGCCGGCAGGTGGTGGCACGTCGAGCGCCGGGTTCTGGTCGAAGAAGCCGGTGGGCTTGAGCATGAAGCCGATCTTGCCGACGGGCATCACCGGCCAATCCTCGGGCCGGGGGATGTGGTGGTGCGCCATCGAGTACCAGACCACGATGTCGGTGTCCTCGGTGGAGCGGCCAGCCTCGATCCACGCCGGCAGCCCGTCCCCACCCGGACTCTGATTCGGATAGTCGCCGGCGGCGAACCGCTGGGTGTGGTCATACGGTGTCACCCACACATGTCCGGTGATGAAGCCGGCGCGTCTGGCCACAGCTGAGTCAGGCTGCACGAAGCACGCAGCATTCAGGCCGGGCTCCAGCTTGTATGCCACGGGTGAGCCAAGCGCGTTGCGGACGCTCGGGTTGATGATCTTCCAGTAGCGCGCCCGTGACGGATCGACCATCCGGCCGCTCTGAGTCTCTCGTGCCAGGGCGGTCTCGTGGGCGCGGAACGCGTTGCCCAGGGGATTCCGTGGTCCGGTCGGCTCGGATCTTGTGTCGACCTCGACCAGCGAGTTGCGCGGACCATCGACCATCATGTCCAACCGCACGTTGAAGTAATGCTGGTGGTAGGGAGCCGGCAGGCCAGGCGCGATCAGGGTCGCGTACGGACTGGTCTCGCCGGGGGCGACTGCGCCGGTGGAGAGGATGCTGTCAGCTTGACCTCGCACTCGATGGCGCCGTCCTGCTGGAAGTACCAGTAGTAGCCGTACTCGTAGTTGCCGACGGTGGCTACGAATGAGATCACGAGCCGGCGGCCGCGTCGCACCTCCGTCTCGCTGGTTCTCCAGTCGGTGTGCTTCCACAGCAGCGATGCATCCTCCTCGTGAACGCAGATGGCGTTGCGGAGCACCACCGGCTGGCCGACAGCGTCGCTCAGCACGGCGTCGAAATAGCGGATCTCGCCCAGGCAGTCACACCCCAGCTCGAGCGAGTTGGCCATCGCGCCGATCCCGTATTCGCCAATGTCGAATGCGTTCTTCCACCGGTGCGTCGGCTCCACCTCGCCGTACGGGACCACCATCTCCGAGAACGACGCGCGGTAGAGGATCGGTCGCAGCCGGCCATCGTCCTCGTAGGCGACAGTGTGCAGGACGAGGCCCTTTCGGGCGGTGAATCCGATCCGGACGCGCCACTTCTGCCAGCGGATCTCGTGACCGTGCACGGTGAAGCTCGGCCCCTGAGGCTGGGTGATCTCGATCGGCCGCAGATCCTCGCGCACCTTTCCGAGGTAGCCGGACGTATAGTTGCCCGGCTTCGGCGGAAGCGCTACCACGCCGTGATCCTCGATCCTGACCACCTCCATCTTGGCCAGGTCGACCAGCGCGATCAGCCCCTCGACCGGGCGTGCATAGCCGTTGTCGCCCGGCGCGCTGCGCACCCAGGCCAGCACCCGCGCGAGTCGCGTCGATGCGCCGTCGGCGGCGCCGGCCGACCAGGGATCGACCATCAGCAGGTCAGGATCGGTGATGCCGCGCTTGGCGAGGGCGAGCAGGTAGTCCGGGTGGCGCTTGAGCATCGCCTCGCACTCCACAAACTCCTCGCTCATGATGCGTGGCTGGACGCCGTCCAGCGCGCGCCAGCCCGTCACCGTGCCGCAGTCAAGCGAGACAACGGCTTCATGCACCGTGCCGTCGGCGCGATCCATGACGATGACGAACGCCTGGCGCTCGACGGTCCCGTTGTCAGGCCAGCCCAGCACCTCGTCCTTCGGCGGCTCATGCAGCTCCACGGTCGAGAGCCGCGCCGAGTCGCGCAGCCGGCTCGCTGTCCGGAGGATGCTCACCGCGCGGGACATCTCCTCCGCCGTCAGGGGGTCCAGGGGATGGCGAACGTCCGGCTCCGGGGCGTCGCGCAGCGTCGTCCTGGTCGAGCTGGAGGTGGTGTCGGACATCGGCGGGCACCCTTGGTTGAGGTTCAGGCCTGCTCGAGTCGGCTTCAGCATCTCCATTGCACGCTCAGCGTCACCGCCTCGGCCCATCGCTCGCGCGCGGCTTCCCGCCTGGAGTCCGGCCACAACGGCTCGGCAACATGGTCGGTGCCCACCGCGGGGAGGTCGTGCAGGCCGCTCCAGAAGCCGGCAGCCAGGCCGGCCATCATCGCGGCGCCGATCGCCGTCGCCTCGCCGACGACCGCGCGCTGCACTCGGACGCCGGCCACGTCGGCGAGCCGCTGCACGATCCATCCCGAGCGGGACATCCCGCCGTCGAGTTGCACGACCTCGAGCGGCATCGCGGCCCTCATCGCGTCGATCGCGTCCGTGACCTGGTGGAGCACACCGTCGACGACGGCACGGGCGACCTGACCCCGGGTGGTGGCGCGGCTCAGGCCGACCAGGGCCCCGCGGGTGGCGGCGTCCCAGGTGGGCGTGCCCAGGCCCTGGAGGGCGGGAACGCACGCCACCGATCCATCCTCCGGCCCCGCCGCGTCCAGCAGCGCGTCGAGCCGGCTGGGCGGGGGCAGGACGCCCAGGTCGGCAAACCACGACAGCGCGGCTCCGGCCGCGGGAATGAACCCCTCCAGCGCATAACTCGTCTGACCGCGGCAGCGCCAGGCGCAGGAGGCCAGGACGCCGGGGGGCGGTGGCGGCGCGGAGCTGCCCGCCTGCGCGAGGACGAACGCCCCGGTGCCGAGGGTGACCTTCGCCGTTCCCGGCTGTCGGCAGCCGAGGCCGAACAGCGACGCCTGCTGATCGCCGAGAACCCCCGTCACCGGAAGCTCCGGCAGGACCATCGCCCCCGGCGCGGGCTCAGCCATCCGAGCCGGGGCGGCCGGAATCTTGTCGGAGTCAACGATCGGTGCAAACAGCGCGCGCGGCAGACCGAACAGGTCCAGGAGCCCGTCGTCCCAGTCGCTGCCGCCAAGGGGGCACAGCAGCGTCCGCCCGGCATTTCCCGCCTCGGCGATGTGCACGCCGGAGAGATGCCGCACCAGCCATCCCGCGACGTCGTGATACGCCAGCTCACCGCGCTCGGCCGCCGCGCGAGCGCCGTGCACGTGATCGAGCAGCCACCCGATCTTGGTTGCCGGGAATGTCGCATCCAGCTCGAGCCCCGTCCGCGACCGCACCCGCTCGGCATGCCCGGCCGCGGCGAGTGCGGCACATCCCTCGGCGGTGCGCCGGTCCTGCCACACGATGGCCGGGTGCACCGGCCGTCCTGAGCCGCGCTCGGAGACGATGAACGTCTCGGTCTGGTTGGCGATGCCGAGTGCGACCACGTCCCCGGGCGACGCCTTGGCGGCCGCCAACGCGCCGGTGATCGCCGTCGCCGCCGATGCGACGAGCTCCAGGGGATCCTGCTCCACGAGACCAGGTGCGGGAAACGAGGCCTGCACGGCCGTCGCGGCTGCGCCGTGCTGCCGGAGGTCGTGACCGAGAGCGATGCAGCGCGTGCTCGATGTTCCCTGGTCGAGCCCCAGGACAAGGTCGGTCATCGCGGATCCGGCACGGGCGGGTGCTCGGCGGTCACGGCGCGCTCGGCGTGCTCGGCGGTCACGGCGCGCTCGGCGTGCTCGGCGCGCAGAGCGGGTTCGCCGTTGAGGACGGCGCGGTAGGCGCGCAACGCGCGCTCGTCGTCAGGCTGCGCCTCGCCGGCCCGCGTGGCCGCGACACGCCGGCGCCAGTCTTCGATCTCCCGGTCGGTCCGTCCTGCGCTCCACCCAAGCGGCTCCGCCATCAGCGCCGCGGCCGCCGCCGCGGCTCCCCCTCCGCGGTCGGCGCGCGTGATCGCCAGCCGCGTGCGACGCTCGAGGACATCCTCGAGGCGCAGCGCGCCTTCATGCGTGCAGGCGTGGACGATCTCGGCCGCGAGGTGCCCGTCGCCGTTCTCCAGCGGCTCGGCCAGCTCCGGCCGCTCGCCGATCAGTGCCAGGAGCTCGGATACCGCATCGCCGTAGCGGCGCAGCAGCCGAGCCATCGTCCCGGGCGCCACGCCCGTCTGCGCCGCGAGCCGGGCCCGTCCCCCCCACCCTCGGGCGAAGCCGTCGGCGCCCAGAATCGGCACCCGCTCGGTGCTGGAGCCGGGAACGCCGGCGATGTCCCGGGTCGCGGCGTCGACGAGGTCGGCAGCCATGACCCGGTACGTGGTGTACTTGCCGCCAGCGATGGTCGTGAGCCCGGGGACCGGCGTCTCGATGACGTGCCGACGGCTCAGCCGTGTCGTGTCGGTGGCGTCAGCCGGCCCAACGAGCGGACGCAGCCCTGCGAACACGCCGCGCACGTCCGCCCGCGTCAGCGGCTCCGCCAGCAGGGCATTGGCCTTTGCCAGGACGTAGTCGATGTCGGCACTGTTGGCCACGGGCTCATCCGGACCGTGCGCCCATGGGGTGTCAGTGTCGCCGATCAACCACCCGGCGGCGGTGGGAATGATGAACAGGACGCTCTTCTCGGTCCGCGCCAGGATGCCCGTCGCCATGGGAATGCGGTCTCGTGCCACCACGACATGGATGCCCTTCGACGGGCGGATGTGCGTGGCATAGCTTCCTCCGGACGTCGCCCGGACCGCGTCCGTCCACGCTCCCACCGCCAGCGCGACGTGCCGGGCCGGAATCGTCAGCCTCCTCCCGCTCTCCTCGTCGAGGACGTTGGCCCCGCACACCCGGCCCGCGCCGCGCACCAACTCCTCCACCCGCGCCCGGGTGACCACCTGAGCCCCGTGGGCGGCGGCCGTTCGCGCCACCGCGACGACCATCCTCGCGTCATCTTCAGCCGCGTCGTGGAACCGCACCCCGCCGACGAGCCCGCGCCCACCCAGGGCGGGAGCGGCGGACAACGTCTTCTGCCGGGAGAGGTGACGGTGACGTGGGACCGAGCGGGCACCGCCGAGCGTGTCGTAGAGCACGAGGCCGGTTCCCACGTAGAGGCGCTCGAACCCCCGCCGGCGCAGCGGCCACAGGAACGGGACCGGCGACACCAGGTGCGGCGCCAGCCGGGTGAGCAACAACTCGCGTTCGCGCAGCGCCTCGCGGACCAGGCCGATGTCCCCCATCTCGAGATAGCGCAAGCCGCCGTGAATGAGCTTGCTCGACTTGCTCGACGCCCCGGCCGCAAGGTCCGCCTTCTCCACCAGGCCGACGTTCAGCCCTCGGACGGCCGCGTCGAGGGCGGCGCCGGCTCCCGTGATGCCACCACCGACGATGAGGAGGTCGAGACCGCCGGCCGCCATGGCCGCCAGTGCCTCCCCGCGGGTCGCCACGCTGAGAGCACTCTGAGGTCGGATCGGCGGTCGCACCGCGGCTCACTCGTATAGCGGGCGCAGCGCCGCGTACACCTGGAGGTGGCGGGCATGGACCGCGTCATAGACGGCGCGGAGCTCCGGGTCAGGCTGCACCGGCTCGACGCGCGGCCCGGCCATCGTCTTCGCCGCCGCGGCGACGGTCGCATGGATCCCGCTGCCCGCGGCGGCGAGCATGGCCGCTCCCCGGGCCGTCGTCTCCACGTCCTGTGGACGGCAGACGGTCAGCCCGGTCGCGTTCGCGCGGATGCTCAGGAGCAGCTCCCCGCGCGCCCCTCCCCCCACGCAGACCAGGCCGGTCAGCCGGTGACCGCCGGCGGCGATCGCCTCCACGACGTCGCGCAGCGCCAGCGCGTTGCCCTCGAGCAGCGCCCGTGCCATGTGTGCCCGGCCGTGCGCGGCCGTCAGTCCAAACCAGCCAGCTCGCGCCCGCGAGTTCCACTCCGGCGCCATCGCCCCGGACAGCGCCGGGACCCAGCACACCCCGGCGGCACCGGGTGGCGCCCCCATCGCGAGCGCGTTGAGCAGCTCGTACACGTCGGCGCCCGTCGCCGCCGCGCGGGCGACCTCCGGACCACCGAGCTCGTCGCGAAACCAGCGGTACGCCCCTCCGGACAGCCAGCCGGGGTTCTCCAGCAGCCATCGGTCCGGCACGGCATGGGGATGGAGCTCCACGAGCGGAGCCGCATCGAGCGCAGGGGCGCCGAGCACGGCACAGACGGGTTCGGCCGTCCCCATCACGTCGCACACCTCTCCGGGCTCGGTCACCCCCGCGCCGAGCACCGCGGCCATCTCGTCGCCGGCGCCGAGCACCACCTCGGTGTCGCCGGGCAGGCCGGTCGCGTCGCGCAGCCACGGGGCCAGGCGACCGAGCACGGCGTCGGACGGGCGCACGGGGCCGAGACGCTCCGGGTCGATGGCGAACGCCGCGCACGCTTCGTCAGACCATTGCAGTCGCCGCGAATCGAGCAGCCCCGTCGACGAAGCGTTCGTCGGGTCGACCGCGACCTCGCCGGTCGCCTGGTAGGCAACCCAGGAGCCCGGCAGCAGATACCGCACCGCCTGACGATCGACCTCAGGCTCGTGCACCCGCAACCAGGCGATCTTCGAGGCAACGTGCCCGGGGTCCAGGTTGCAGCCGGTGCGCTCGCGCAGGCGGACCACGTCGCAGTCCGCGGCCACCCGTTCGCATTCGGCATCGGCCCTCCGGTCGGACCAGATCAGTGCCGGCCGCAGCGCCCGCCCGTGGCCGTCGGTGGCCACGAGACCATCGAGCTGCGAGCCGAACGAGATGGCACGGACCGGCCGCCGCGTCGCCAGGCGCAGCTCGGCGAGCGTCTGGACGAGTGCCCGGAGCCATTCCCCCGGGTCCTGCTCGGCCCAGCCCGGGCGTGGATACTGCAGATCGTGCGGCGCGTAGCTCGAGGCGATGAGAGTCCCGTCCGGCTCCAGGGCCTGGGCGCATGTGCCCTGCGAACCGACATCGATCCCGACGACAAGCGGGCCGGCATCGCTCAGGGCTGCACCTCGGTCGCCGCGCCCGGGCCGTGACGGACGACGGTGAACGCGAACGCGTCGGCGAGATGATGCTCGCGTGAGACGAGCACCGGCACGCCGTCCGCCGTCGTGTCGATCTGGTCGATGGTGAGGAGCAACGCCCCGCGGGCCACATCAAGCCGCCGAGCCGCATCGGCATCGGCGTTGCCCGGGGTCAGGGTCGCGACTCCGTGGTGCACGACGAGAACCCGCGCGCTCAGGGCGGCGTAGATGGATCCGTCTCCGATCGCCACCAGGTCCTCAGGGCTCAGGTGCTCGGAGCGACACCAGTCGGTGGTGATCGCCACCCGTCGACCGTCGGCGGTGCGCACGCGCCTCAGCGACGTGACCGGCGTGCCGGCGGGAACCTCGAGAGCCAGGGCAACCCACGGCGGCGGCTCCACGAGCTCGCATGTCTCCTCGGCCGTGCCGGGCGTGAGGCCGGTCGAGGAGATCAACGAGGAGACGCCGAAGTTGCGGCTCAGGTCGTTGGGGAGGGCCGGGCGGTGCGTGACGTATGTCCCCGAGCCGTGGCGGCGAGCAACCACGCCCTCCTCTTCCAGGAGGGTGATCGCCGCTCGCACGGAGGAACGCGAGACGGATCGGACGTGCGCCAGCTCGGGCTCCGAGGGCAGTTTGTCCCCGGGGGCGAGCTCGCCGGCGTGGATCCGCGTCCGCAGCTCACGCGCGAGCTGGTGGCGCAGGGACGGCGTCCCGCTCACGGTGCGACGACCAGCTTCAGTGCCCCGCCGGCGCGAATGCGCTCAAACGCGCCGGGCGTGTCATCCAGCGAGATGATCTCCGAGACGACCGAGCGGATGCCGCCCGCGTCCGCCGCCAGCATGTCCAGAGCGCGCAGCTGGTCACGGTGGCGCGACGCGTAGGAACCGTGCACCTGCACCTCGCGATAGTGCAGGACATTGGACGGAAAGCGGATCGCGGTCGTCCCCTTGGGAAGGCCGCCGAAGAACATCACGCGTCCTCTGGGAGCGGCCATCCCCATCGCCTGCTCCTGGGCGGCGTCGCTGGAGCACGCGACGATCACCACATCGGCGCCGAAGTCCTCCGTCGTCCGCATCACGGCGGCCAAGCCGTCCTCTCCATCGGTGTCGACGTAGGTCATCCGCTGATCCCCCAGGAGCGCCCGCGCCAGGTCCAGGCGCCGGACGGTTCGCTCCAGGAGCAGCACCTCCGCCGCGCCCTGCAGACGCGCCAGCGCGGCATGGGCGGCGCCGACGGGTCCGGCGCCGATGACGACGACCACCTCGTCAAGGGTGATCGCCAGGTCCTTGTGTCCGCAGATGACGTCGGAGAGCGGGTCGGCGAACGTCGCCTGGGCCGGCGATAACCCGGGCGGGATCCGGAACAGGTTCTTGAGGGCGATCCGCGGAATGGCCACGTGTTCGGCATAGGCCCCCGGATGGTCAAAGCCCATCAGCTCGCCATGCAGGCAGAGGTTCTCGTGCCCGCCGCGGCACATGCGGCAGCGCCCGCACCAGAGGGTCGAGATGCAATGCACCGCGTCACCGACCGCCAGCCCCGCCTCGTCGACCTCGCGTTCGGCGCGGGGTCCGATCTCCGCGATCTCGCCGGAGATCTCGTGCCCCAGAACCCACGGAGGTGCGATGCGGCGATCCCCGTTGTAGAAAGAGCGGACGTCGGTGCCGCAGATGCCACAGGCCAGCACGCGGAGCAGCACCCCGTCCTCCGGGCATGTGGGATCTGGAGCACTGCCCACAGACATCGCCCCCGGGCCGTTCCAAACCGCTGCGCGCATTCGGGACCTTTCGTTTCGACCGGCCCAAGACGCTACCACGTTGTCTGACAACTCGTCGGCGTCTGGAGGGCGCGCCTGCGCGCGTAGCCGCCCTTCGGCGGTGGGCCCGGACATGTCAGTCACCCTTTCCCTCACAGCGGGCGGCGACGATCAGGTCCGTCACGATCGCGATCGGCCGTCTTGCCAACCATCCGCCAAATCGCTACGCTGCCGCGAAAGTTGTCTGACAACTGGAAGCCGGAGTTGACCGAATTCATCTTCATGCTCACGCGCGATGACCGGACGATCGCAGATGCGCGCCGGGTGTACGAGTCAGTCGCGGACACGGGAATCCGACACGTCGGGTGCAAGGACCTTGGCCTGCCCCGGGATGAGCTGGCAGCCCTGATGCAGGACATCAGAGCCAACGGCCACACGAGCTACCTGGAGGTCGTCTCCGAGACCGAGGCGGCGACGCTTCAGTCCGCGCGGGTCGCGGCCGAGATCACCCCGGACTACCTGATCGGCGGGACGCTGATAGAGCCCGTCCAGGAGCTCATCGCCGGCTCCGGGATGCGGTTCTTCCCCTACATCGGTCAGGTGATCGATCATCCCTGCCTCCTGCGCGGAACGATCGACGAGATCGCCGAGGATGCTCTGCGGGCTCAGTCGCGCGATGTCGACGGCATCAACCTGCTGGCCTACCGCTATGACGGCGATGTCGACGAACTCGTCGAGGCCGTCGTCAAGGCGACGTCCCTGCCCGTCATCGCGGCGGGCTCCGTCGACTCCACAGAACGGATCCGGGCGCTGGCCGAGCGCGGTGTGTGGGCGTTCACCATCGGGACTGCGGCGCTGGATGGAAAGCTCGTGCCGGGGGCGCCGCTGGCCGCGCAGCTGCGGTACGTCCTCGATGCCGCGGATGCCGTGAGGACGTGACGCGCATGCCCACCCAGATCACCATTGCCATGTAAGCCGGCGTTCAGCACCAGCCCAGCACCAGACCGAGGAGAGTGACGTGGATACTCAGGGGCAACTCATCAAGGAGCCGCACCATGAGGGGATGCTTCCCGTCGTGGAGAGCGTCGACATCGCGGAGCGCCACGACGTCCACAAGCTGAGACCGGCGGCCGTCGGCCTCGTCGGCGTGCTGTTCCTCACGGTGACGGGATCGGCGCCCATCTCCGCCATGCTGTTCAACACGCCGATCTCGGTGGGGTTCGGAAACGGCATCGGCACGCCGGCCGGATTCATCTTCGCCGCGATCGTGCTGACGGTCTTCGGCGTGAGCTATGTCGCCATGGCCCGGAAGGTGACCGCGGCAGGCGGCTTCTACAGCTTCATCAGCCACGGCCTCAGCCGCGAGCTCGGAATGGCGAGCGGGTTTGCCATGGTCGCGGCCTACAGCGTCTTCGAGGTCTCGCTCGTCGGTGGCTTTGCCTACTTCGCCTCGCTGAAAGCGGCCCGGTACGGCGTGCACATCGAGTGGTACTGGTTCGGCTTCGCGATGATCGCCCTGATCGCTGTCCTGGCCTACTTCGAGGTCAAGCTGTCATCTCGCATCCTCGGCGTGGCGCTTCTCTGCGAGGTGATCACGCTGCTCGTCTTCGACGGTTTCATGTTCGCCAGGGGAACCGTCAGCGCCGCCGCCATCAACCCGGTCAACGCGTTCAAGGCCCTGCCGGCCGGCCACGCCGGGGGAACGGCGCTTGCCGCCGGGGCCGCCGGGATCGGCATCTTCTTCGCCTTCTGGTCCTGGGTGGGCTGGGAAATGGCACCGAACTACGGTGAGGAATCCAAGAACCCCAAGAAGAACGTCCCGCGGGCCCTGTACATCTCGGTCATCGGGCTCGGCATCTTCTACGCGCTGACATCGTGGGCGGGGATCAGCGGCTACTCCCACTTCAACCAAGCCGTCAACGTCGCCCAGAACAACTCGGCCGAGTTCTACTTCATCCCCGCCCAGCGCTACGGAGGACTGTTTTTGAAGGACCTGCTCAGCTGGTTCATCATCACCGGGTCCTTCGCCTGCGGGATGGCCTTTCACAACACGACCGCGCGCTACATGTACTCCCTCGGCCGCGAGGGGGTGCTCTTCAGGGCATTGGGGCGGACCCATCGCAAGCACGCCAGCCCCCACATCGCGTCAACCACGCAGTCGGTCGTCGCGGCGCTCATCCTGCTCGCGTTCGCGTTGTTCGCGGCGGTCGACACCAAGCTCGGCGCTGCCGACTCGGTCGGCTACCTCCAGGTGTACGGGCTCATGGCCGTCATGGGCGTCGTGTCAATCCTGGCCATCCAGGCGCTCGTGTCCGTCGCCATCTTCAACTACTTCCGCACTCATCACAAAGCCGATCATCACTGGTGGACGACCATCACGGCGCCCGTGCTCGCCGCCATCAGCCAGGCGTACGTTCTCTACTTGGCGATCAAGAACCTCCATTTCCTCGGATCCGGCTACAGCTATGCCAAGTGGCTGTGCTGGGGGGACCTCCTGATCTTCCTCGGCGGCCTTGGCTATGCCTACTACCTCAAGTCACACGACCGCGCCAAGTACGAGACGATCGGCCGCATGATCAACCAGGGGCTGGACTCGGTCTAGGCGACGGAGGTTTCAGCGCACCTGCACGGAGGCGGCGACGACACCCGTCGCCTCCGGTGCCGAGTGCGCGCGCACCACGATCCGGACGCGGTCGCCGCGAAACAGGTCGTGTGAGTGCTCGAAGGCGACACCCTCGGTGTCCCACGCCGTCCGCGAGATGGCCACCAGCGGACCGCCGCGGGCGACGCCGAGCAGCCGGGCCTCGGCGGCTCCCGCGGCGACCACCTCGATGCGCTCCTCGGCTTCGGCGGGCACGAGGCCGAACTCGGCCTGCAGGAGCTCGTACAGCGACCCGCCGAGCGAATGGTCGAGCATTCCCGGAAAGGCGGCGGCCGGGAACGTCGCCCGTTCGAGCGAGATCGGCTCCTGATCGGCCAGGCGAACCCGGACCACCTCATGGACGAGGGCGCCCGGGCTGAGAGCCAGGGCGGTGGCGGCGTCGTCGTCAGCGGCGAACGTGGCGGTGGCGATGACGCGGGCGTCCGAACTGAATCCCTGCCGGCGCAGGTACGCGGGGAGCCCGGCGAGGCTCGTGAGGTCCCGCTCGACCTTGCGCTCGGCGACGAAGATCCCGCCGTTCCGGCCACGGGCGCGCCGGACGGCGCCGTTGCGTTCCAGATCCGCCAAGGCGGCGCGAACCGTTGAGCGGGAGACGCCGAGTCGCTCCGCGATCTCGCGCTCGACGCCGAGTCGCTGCCCGGGGGCGAGCTCGCCGGAGGCGATCTCGTGGCGCAGGCGGTCGCGGACGACGATCACCGCCGGGCCGAGACGAGCCTGGGATCGAGAGTCCGATGGTGTGCCCGGCAAGGTCCTACTCGAGCGCCATGATCGACTCAGGCAGGGTCTGACCGCCGTCGACGACGATCGTCTGCCCGGTGATGTAGGCGGCCTCGTCCGTCGCCAGGAACAGCGCGGCGTGACCGATGTCGGCCCCGGTGCCGAGCCGCCCCTGCGGGATCGACGCCTCCATCCTCTGCCGGTACTCGGGCCCCAGCTCCTCGAGGCCTTCGGTTTCGATGTTGCCCGGCAGCACCGCGTTGATCGTGATGCCGGCTGGAGCGAGCTCGATCGCGGCCGTGCGGAGAAAACCGAGCTGTGCCGCTTTGGTGGCCCCGTAATGCGACCAACCGGGATACCCGGTGATCGGCCCGGTGATGGAGGACGTGACGACCACCCGTCCGTGTCCGCTGCGTGCCAGCGCGGGAGCGGCCGCCTTGACCGTCAGCATCATGCCCTTCACGTTGGTCGCGAAGATCATGTCGATATCGACGGCGGTCATCTCGTCGAGACGGACTGCGGGAAAGATCCCGGCGTTCGCGCACAGGATGTCGAGGCCTCCGAAGCGCTGCACCGACTCGGCCACCATCCGCTCGGCGTCCTGGGCGACGCCGACATCGCCGCGGATGAAGGCAACGTCGGATCCGTCCTTGCCGAGCTCGGCGACTGCCCGGGCTCCGGTGTCCGGATCGCGACCGGCGACGGCGACCTGTGCCCCGGCGTCAGCGAAGGTTTGGGCGATCGCCTTGCCGATGCCCTTGGTGCCGCCGGTCACGAGAACGGTGCGGCCGGTCACAGGTGTGAACATGCGTCCTCCTACGGTGACGAATGAGTGGTGAGATAGTCCTCGGCGAGCGAGCACGTGCCGGCCGTGAACCCGGCGCCGAGCTCCGCCGCCTCAGGGGCAAACGTGTGGTGCGAACCGATCCACGCCACGAGCAACAGCCGGCGCAGCATCACGAGCGTCTCCAGCTCGGCCTCGGCAGCGGGCTCGAGGGCGGCCACGGAGCGGTAGCCGCGAACCCAGGCGGCGCGAAGCTCCGGTACGCGCGGGTGGTCCTCCATGAACGACACCGCCGTCGCGAAGTCGTAGACGTACCACGAGAATCCGCAGTCGTCGAAGTCGATGACGCGCACGTCCCCGTCATCGATCAGGACGTTGGCCAGGCGGAGGTCGGCGTGCACGAGTCCGAACCGCTGTGCGTCCTGGCCGTATGCCTGCAACCGAGTGGCGATGGTGGCCGCCAGGCGCTCGAGTTGGCGGCGCTCCTCGGTGCCCATGCCGAGCCCGTCCTGCCAGGGTCCCCAGTGGCCATCCGGACCAAGCGTGTGCGCGTAGTCCCATCGCGGACGGGTGAAGGCAGACGGGCGTCTCCAGGAGCGCGCGTGCGCGTGCATCCGAGCGGAGATCGCCCCCAGCGTCTCGAACTGCGCGAGCGCCGTCTCGCCGGCGTCGAGGTCAGGCTGGATCCCCGCCACCCACTCGAACATCACCACGTTGCGCGTGCCCACCTCGCGCGTGCTCACCGAGACCACCCGGGCCCCGTCGATGGCGGGGACGACGGGCGGAGTCTGCACCCCGCCGCCGGCGCGCAGCACGTCGAGCCACATCAGCTCCGACTCGATCTCCTCCGGGCTGCGGTACCCGGGACGGTGCACCCGCAACGCGAAGCACGAGCCGCTGCCGGGGCTCTCGACGCGGTAGGTGTGGTTCTCGGAGACGTTGCAGAGCTCCACCGTGCCGGCATCGATCCCATAGCGTTCAACCGCCGTCCGGGCCAGTTGGGCCATGCCGTCGTCGATGGCGTCCATGTTCTCGCTCACTGTTCGCGCCCGGTGATCGCGTCGAGAACCCGGCTGATCTCCTCGCGTGCCCGTACGATGTCAGACATCTCGCCGGCGAGGTAGAGCCGGCCGGCCACACCGATCATCGACACGCTGATCAGCGTCAGCGCGGGCGCGACCCGCTCGGCGGCGTTGGCCGCGGCCGCGGCGAACAGCGCGGGGGTCAGCTCGAGCACGAGCAGGGTCTGGCCGGGCAGCAGCATCGACGCCTCGCGGTTGCGATTGATGATGACCGCGTGCTGATCGGTGACATCATCGATCACTCCGACATAGGTCACCCGTGGGCGCAACGCGTCGTCGGCGTGCGCTCCGATGCCGTCGAGGATCGCCTGTCCGGCGCGTTGCACGGCGTCCGGGTCAGCCGCATGAACCTCCAGCACGCCGAATTGCCGCTCCACGAAATGAATGCCGGGCTCCACCTCCGGGACGGCCTTCAGCGCCAGGTCGATCACACGCTCGATGGCGAGGGCGGGCGCGACCTCGACGATCAGCGCGCTGTCGCCGGCGATCGGCGGGTAGCCCCGCGCGCGCGTCGGTGTCCCCAGGTAGGCGGCGAACTGCGCCGCGAGGTCAGGGATGGGCAGGTAGACGCGCAGTTGCACCGGAGTGTCGGCACCCGCAGACACGTCGGCGGTCTATGCCTCGGCGGTGAAGTGCTTGCCGAGCTCCGAATGGGGGCGGGGGATCACGTGCACCGAGACGAGCTCGCCCACGGTCGACGCCGTCTCCGAGCCGGCCTCGGTCGCCGCCTTGACGGCTCCCACATCACCCCGGACCACCACGGCAACCAGACCGTCGCCCACCTGTTCACGGGAGATGATGGTCACGTTGGCCGCCTTGACCATCGCGTCGGCGGCCGCCAGCGCCGCCACGTATCCCTTCGTCTCGACCATACCGAGCGCCTCATTCACGTTTTCGTCTCCTTGCTGTGGTTGTCTTGCCCGCCGGCTGCGGCCGGTCGCCCGGCACCTCGTCGAGCGAGCCGATGATCAGCGCGTCCAGGGGAGGATGCTCAGGCCCGAACCACCCGGAGGCGACCGAGCCGGTGGCGACGAGGACGCGCTCGCCCACCCCGCTGCCGAGCACGTCAAAGGCGACGAGCCGAGCACCGTCGTCGCCTTCGACCTCGAGAAAGGCGCCGTGCGGCAGCTCCTCGAGGCGCCGCGTCGCCCAGACCGAACCGACCACCGTCGCCTTCAGCATTCAGCCTTCCCTTTCGATCCGGACGCGCAGCTTGCGTGACAGGTCACGGGCCAGCGGCGTGAGGACTGCCCCCCGGGTGAGCATGATGCCCGCCCCCGCCGCGGCCGCCTCGCGGACGAGCCGTTCGGTCACCGCGCCCTTGCCCACGCGCATCATCGGCCCGGGGGACTCCCCCGGCGGTCCGCCCGGCCGAAAGGTTGGCGGCCGGTGCAGGGCGAAGCGCAACCGGCCGGTGCGGACGGCGCGCCGGTCGCGCGGGTTCTCCAGGCGGGTGACGAGTGCACGCACGAAGCGCTCGAGGTCCTCGTCGCTGTCGATCGTCACCCGTTCCACGTGCACGCCGGATGCTCCGTCCCGGCGCTCGGCTGCGGCCGGCGGCGCCGCCGCGACGCCGGAGTCGTCTGCCGGCTCGCCACCGCCGATGCGCTCACCCGGCACCGGCGGCCCCGCCCAGGTGGAGGGACGCAGGACGGCGGCCACCGGCGGTGCCGGCACGAGCGGAACGACCTCGCTCGCATGCTCGCTGCCGCTACCCCTGCCGCTACCGCTGCCGCTGCCGTTCGTGCCCGCGCGCGACCGGTCCGGCGAGCGACCGAGCACCTCGTCGAGCATCCCGGGCAGCAGCTCGCGCAGGACCTCCCGGGCCGTCTGGCGCATGGCCTCGCCGGAATCGAGCTCGCTCATATGGAGCCTCCCAGGACGGCCGTCGCCGCGTCGGCGGCGGTGCGGACATCGCTCTCTGGACCCGTCAGGTACACCCGTCCGGTGGCGCCGATCATCCGGTAGTCGACGACCTTGATCTGGGCGGCCTTCTCGGCTTCGTTGACGGCGAGGATCGCGTACGAAGCCGGCTGCATCTCGAGCACGAACAGAGACTCGCCGGGCAGTGCCATCGACCCCAGCTTGTTGCGGTTGATCAGGAAGGCGTGCTGGTGGTCGAGCCGCGAGATGAGCTTGGCCGCCAGAATGGTCGGCGCGGTGGCGTCGCCGGGCGCCGCGCCGAGCGCGTCGAGCACCGCGTCGCTCGCCGACTCGACCGCCGACGTGGAACGGGAGTGGAACTCCAGGTAGCCGAACTGGCGCTCCACCACCAGGATCCCCGCCTGGGCCTCGGTGTGCTTGAGCACGACATCGGTGAGCGGCTCGATGTCGAGCCCGGGAGCGACCTCGATGACCCCGGCCGCCATGCGCGTGCGCGGCAGCCGCCCGCGCACCCATGTGCCGAGGTAGCACATCGTCTGCGGCTGGAGCTGGTCGATGAAGATCGACGATCGTAACTCGGCCATCGTTACCGCCGGACCACGTCGCGCAGCTCCTCGAGGATCAGGCGGCGCAGATCCTCGCGGGACAACCCGGCCTCGTCCGGTTGACCCCCGGCGGGGGTCGCCGCCGGCGCGGTTGCGCCCGGCGGTGCGGACGCGGGCAGAGACGACCACGGCTCGACACCGGTGAAGTCTCCGAACGGCTCGGCGGGATCAGAGGCGTAGGCGACCTGCGTCCACTGGACGAGGTCCCGGGGATGGAGGTTCTCGGTCAGTGACGAGCGGCCAAAGAAGCCGGTGCCGATCGTCATCGTCGGCGCCAGGTAGGTGTCCATGCCCGCCGAGCCGGTGCTGCCGGGGGCGTTCACGCTGACCCGCAGCACCCGGAGCGCCGCTCCATAGGCCATGATCGTGTGCGGAGAGCGCGAATGGATGACCGCGGAGTGGCCGGCGCCGCTGATGCGCAGGAGCGCCCGTGCGGCCTCGATGCCGCGGGAGGCGTCCGGGACCCGGACCATGCCCAGGAGCGGGAACAGCTTCTCGTGGGCCAGCGGCTCCTCCGGCACGATCATCGCGAACGGCGCCACGAGCACCCGGGTCCGCGGGGGCACCCGGATGCCGGCAGCCTGAGCCAGGGCGGCCGCATCCTTGCCTGCCAGCCCGGTGTCGATCCGTCCGTCCGGATAGCAGGCGGCCCGTACGCGGTCTGACCCCTCCTGGTCGAGAACGCACGCGCCCTGGCGGCCGAGCTCGTCGACCAGGCGCGGGGCGATCTGCTCCTCCGTGATCAGCGTCGATTCGTTGGTGCAGAGGATGGAGTTGTCAAACGACTTTGAGTCGGCCAGGCAGGCCGCCGCCCGCGTGAGGTCCGCGCTGGCGTCGACGAACGCCGGGACGTTGCCCGGGCCCACGCCGAGCGCCGGGGTGCCGGACCGGTACGCCGCCCGGACGACCGCGGTTCCGCCGGTGGCGAGGATCAGGTCGGTTCCGGAATCGGCCATCAGGCTCTCGATCAGCGGGATCGTCGGCTCCTCGACGACCTGCAGGCAACCGTCCGGCGCCCCGGCCACCACGGCCGCCCGCGCCATCAGCCGCACCGCCTTTGCCGAGGTCCGGCGCGCCAGCGGATGAGGTGAGACGACGACGACGTTGCGCGTCAGCAATGCGAGCAGCACGTTGAAATACACGGTGGCGATCGGATTCGTCGACGGGGTCAGAGCGAGGATCACCCCGGCCGGCTTGGGCACCTCGAGCAGCTTGCGCTCGGCGTCGACGCGGACGCCGACGTAATCGTGCTGTTCGTAGCGCTCGAGAATCCCGCGCGAGCACGCCTCGTTCTTGCGCCGCTTGTGCTCGACGACGCCCATGCCCGTCTCCTCGACGGCGTCCTTGGCGAACCGTTCCGCGTTTTGGTATGCGGCATCGGCGACTGCGCGGACGATCGTCTTCGTCCGGCCCGGGTCATACACGGCAAACGCGGTCGCCGCCCACCGCGCCCGTTGGAGCATCATGCGCGCGCGCGGAGCTCCCGGCACCTCGGCCGGGACCGCCTCCCGGATCGCCGCCTCCCGCGCGCTCACGCTCCCACCGCCATGCCGCCGGCCGCCGGCGCCCGCGCCTCGCTGCGGGCGAGCTCGACCGCGACCGCGGTGCGGTCGAGGATCTCGTCGACCAGGTCCGGCCCCAGCAGGATGCCCGGCTTGAACTGCAGAACGCGCGGGTCCAGCGTTGAGAAGATCGCCCAGATCCCGTGCTCGTACAGATGGCGCATCACCAGCTTGGCGCCCTGGGGATGATTGAACTCCAGGCCCATGACGACACCGTCCTGGCGGATACCGACAAACCAGTCGGGATACAGCTCCTGGATGGCCCGCAGCCCGTGGCGGAAGCGCTCAGCGATGTAGTGGACCGTGGAGCGGACCTCCGGGCGCCCGCAGATCTCGAGCACCTTGAGGCCGACGATGCAGCCGAGCTCGGCTCCGCCCCCCGTCGAAATGTGGCCGAAGCCATCCTCCTTGAGCCACCGCGAGCACTCCTCTGACACCACCGTGCAGGCGATCGGATACATCCCGCCGGTGATGCCCTTGCCGACGACCATGATGTCCGGCTCGATGCCCGCCTTGGTGATGCCCCACATCTCCCCCGTGCGCATGAGCCCGGTCTGCACCTCGTCCGCGATGTACAGGGCATCGTGACGTTCGCACAGGCGCTTGACGGCCTGCAGATAGCCGGGCTCCGGGAGGGGGAACCCGTAGGTGGCGGGGATCGTCTCGATGATCACCGCCGCGACGTCGTTGCCCCGCAGCGCGGTCTCCATGGCGTCGAGATCGTTGAACTGCACCTGCACGAACTCATCAGGCCGGTCGGAGAGGAACAACTCGGAGAAGCGGTCGTCGCCGGTGGCGACGGCGAGCCCGGTGTGGCCGTGATACCCCTTGCGGATGGAGACGATCTTGCGCCGCTGGCGCGTGTGCCGGGCGGTCTTGATCGCGATGTCCACGGCCTCCCCTCCACCGGAGCCGTAGATGACGCGGCGGAGATTGGGCGGCGACGTGGCCACCAGCGCCTCGGCCAGCGCGGTGCGGGCCAGCGCCGGGAAATGGTGGTTGCCGATGTCGAAGCGGCCCATCGCCTGCTCGAGCGTGGCGATCAGCTCCGGGTTGCGATGCCCCAGGTTGTAGGTGCCGCCGTTGAGGTGCAGGTCGATGAGGCGCCGGCCGGCCATGTCCCAGAAGAAGTAGCCCTCCCGGCGATCGATGACGAGATCGACGCCGGCCTCCTGCCAGAACCGGGTCTTGTCCGGGTTCCAGTACTCCTCGGAGCGACGGAGGAAGTCCGCTTTGGAGTCATAGGAAAAGAAGCCGTAGTCGTACATGGCTTGCCTTCAGTCAGGCAGTACCGTACCATTTCGGCCTGAAGGTTGTGAATCTTTTGCATAAAAGGTCTGCGTGAGCGGTGAGAGTCCTGGCCCTGGTCAATCACGAGGTCGCCGGCCCAGGGGTGTTCGCCGACGAGGTCCGCCGGCAGGGGCACGACCTGGAAACGTGGGCGCCGGCCAGCGAGCCGCTGCCGCGACCGCCGGCCGACTACGGCGCCGTGATCGCCTTCGGCGGCGGGATGCAGGTCGACCAGGAGGACCGCCACCCGTGGTTACGGGAGGCATTCGGCGTCCTCCAGGCAGCGGTCGAGCATGCCGTCCCCACCCTCGGCGTGTGCCTGGGCGCTCAGATGCTGGCGCGGGCGACGGGCGGCGCGGTCGGTCCGGCGGCCGAGGCGGAATGCGGCTGGCGTCCGATCCAGCTCACCGAGGCGGCCGACGACGATCCGCTGTTCGCCGGCCAGCCCCGCGTGTTCGAGGTCTTCCAGTGGCACTCGTACGCGTGCGAGCTTCCGCCGGGCGCGGTCGCGCTCGCCCGCAACGACGTGTGCCTCCAGAGCTTCCGCGTCGGCCCGTGCGCGTGGGGTGTGCAGTGGCATCCCGAGGTGACCGGCGGGTCGGTGGCCGTGTGGGCCCGGCGGCATCGTCCGGCGCCCGGCGGGGTTCCGGTGCCGATCGATCTGGCCAGGCTGGACATGACCATCTCCGAGCGGATGGACGCGACCAACGCGGACGGCCGGGCCCTGTGCGCGCGGTTTCTGGCGACAGCGCAGGACGCGTGATCGCTCGGCTTGCCACCGCTGGGGGTGGCCCCTCGGCCGTGCCGAACGTGCCAAATCCGGTGCAACGGGGCCCGGTGCGCCCTCCGGCGTCCGGAGGAGTTAGCAGACGGCGCGGGCGATCAGATCGCGGTACGCGGCCAGCGCCAGGTCCAGCGTCTCCACCTGGCCGGGCCCAAACCAGCCGAGCTCGTCATGCTCGTCCGGGGCGGCGTTGACCGTCTTGCCCCTCCAGTCGTGCAGGATCCAGACGTGCATGTCGAGCTCACCGGCGGCGAATCTGACCGGCGCGGCCGACGGCGGCTCGCTCACGATCGCCAGCTCTTCTCGCAGCTCGCGAACGAGCGCGGCGGTCGCCTCCTCCCCGGGCTCCACGTGGCCGCCGGGCAGGTCCCAGGTGCCCGGGCGCCAGTCGCGGTGAGCGGAGCGATGGCAGAGGAGCACCCGCCTGTCGCGGACGAGCACCGCGGCAACGACCTGATCCGCAACGGTGGCCGGGTCGACATAGCTGATGTGTGGCATCGGATCCTCGGGAGGTCGCGGTGAGAGACGAGCGAGGTGCCGTCGGCATCATATGGTCTGCACTCAGAGACGCGCCCGGCCCGCGCCGCGCGACGCCATCTCGGCCCCCTCGGCGAGCGAGCGGAACTTGGCCCAGCAGATGTCCGGATCGATCGCGCCAAAGCCTGCCCAGGTGCCAAAGCCGCAGTCGGTGCCCGCCACCACGCGCTCGGGGCCCACGATGTCGGCGTACATCAGGAGCCGCTGGGCGACGAGCATGGGATGCTCGATGTAGTTGCTCGTCGAGTCGATGACGCCGGGAGCCAGGACCTTGTCATCCGGGACCGTCGCCTCCTTCCACACCACCCACTCGTGCTCGTGGCGTGGGTTGGCGGCCTCGAACAGGATCGTCTGCGGCTTGCCGGCGAGGATCACGTCGACGATCTTCTCGAGCGGGATGTCGAGATGGTGGGGGCCTTCGTAGTTGCCCCAGCACACGTGGAGACGGACGTGCTCGGCGGGCACGTTGCGCAGCGCGATGTTGATCGCCTCGATGTGGCGCGTGACGCCGGCCACGAATTCCCCGTCCGGCCGGTCCCGGTACATGATGTGGCGTCCCATGGCGAGGTCCGGCGCATCGATCTGCAGCGTGAGCCCGGCCTCGACGATCGCCTCGTACTCGACGCGCATCGCCTCGGCGATCGCGGTTAGGTACTCCTCCAGGCTGGGGTAGTACTCGTTGGGCTGAAAGAGGGCGATGATGCCGGGGGACGGCGCGTTCATGAATGCGCCCGTGACCGGCTGGTCGTCGAGCGCCGCGCCCAGCCGGCGCAGGTCGTGCTCCAGCGGCTGGCGGTGCGCGTAGGTGATCGGCCCGCGGCAGATCGGCCGCAGGTACTTCGCGCTTCCCCCCTCCGCGGCCAGGCGGTCCCGGAACCGCGGGTAGGCGTCGAGGTCGGCGGGAGTGGCCCGCGGTACGTCACCGACCTCGAACCCGGACAGACGGTGGCGGATGTACGTGGCGTAGCCGATCTTGCTCATCTCTCCGTCGGAGACCAGGTCGATCCCGGCATCGATTTGCCGGCGGACGCGGTCCCGGACGGCGGCGGCGATGACACGGTCGTACTCGTCGGGGTCGACCGGCTCGCCCCGGTCCTCGGCGAACACGGCATCGACCACCCCCTGCGGGCGCGGCAGGCTGCCCACGTGCGTCGTCAGGATGCGCTGCGTCATGCTCTCCTCCGCGATGGTGATGGAGGCCGAAATCGTATTGCGACGGCCTGCTCGAACGGCCGGGACACTATTGTCCGCCGGGCCGGCAACCGCGCCATGGAGGAGACATGCCTGACCGGGCACAGCTATTCGCCGACATCGACTCGATGCAACCTGAGCGCTTCGCCGCCCATCTCGCCGAGGACGCGATGATGCGCTTCGGCAACGCCGAGCCGATCCGCGGCCGTGACGCCGTCCGCGACGCGTGGGCCGAATTCTGCGCGGGCGTACAGGCCGTCCGGCACCAGCTCGTCGAGCAGTGGACGGTCGGCAACGCCACGATCGTGGAGGCGAACGTCACCTACACGCGCCACGGCGGCACCACCGTGACGGTGCCGGTGGTCACCATCTACCGCGAGGCCGGCGACGCGATCGCCGACTACCGCATCTTCATCGACCTCGCGCCGCTGTCCGCCGCGTAGCCGGGGGACGGGCGCGCGACGAGCGACCCCATGATCGCCGCGAGAAGGGCGACTCGCTTGCGCCCCGCGGGCATGCCGACACATCTTGTCGGCCACCGCCCGGGCGCCCGGTGCACGCATATCCGGTTTGTTGGCATGCCCCCCATGACGCTGCCATCGTTGCCCCCACGATGCGCCCCGCGGGCGCTCACCGGAAAGGGTCCCCAGATGAGCACAGCTGCGTCCGAGCAGACGACGGCCATCACCGATCACGAGGCCGAGCAGGTGCGGAAGGCGAACGAGACCGAGAAGGTTCCGGTCGTCTTCATCCATGGCCTGTGGCTGTTGCCCAGCAGCTGGGAGCGATGGGCGGCGGTGTTCGACCAGGCGGGGTACGCGCCGCTGAGCCCGGGATGGCCTGATGACCCGCCGACCGTCGAGGAGGCGAACGCCGCCCCGGAGACCTTCGCCGACAAGACGGTCGGCCAGGTCGCCGATCACTTCGCGACGGTCATCGGCCGGCTCCTCCGCAAGCCGGCGGTCATCGGTCATTCCTTTGGCGGCCTTCTGACCCAGATCATCGCCGGACGCGGCTTGGCGGCCGCGTCGGTGGCGATCGACCCCGCCCCATTCCGCGGCGTCCTGCCGCTACCCGTCTCCTCGCTGCGGTCGGCCCGGCCCGTCCTCGGCAACCCCGCCAATCGCCACCGCGCGGTGCCGCTGACCTTCGACCAGTTTCGCTACGGCTTCGCCAACGCCGTTGGCGAGGAGGAGGCGAAGGAGCTCTACGCGCAGTATGCGGTTCCCGCCTCCGGCGCGCCGCTGTTCCAGGCCGCGGCAGCCAACCTGAACCCGTGGACCGAGGCCAAGGTCGACACCAGGAACCCGGACCGCGGCCCGCTGCTCATCATCTCCGGCGAGAAGGATCACACCGTCCCGTGGAGCATCGCCAACGCGTCGTTCAAGCGCCAGCAGCACAACGAGGGCGTGACCGAGATCGTCGAGATCCCCAACCGGGGCCACGCGCTGACCATCGACAGCGGCTGGCGCGAGGTCGCGGATACGGCGCTGACATTCGTGCGCCGATTCACGTGAGCGCCGGTCGAGCGGCGCGGGCCGGGGTGCTCGTCATCCCGGGGCCTACCGCGCGGCGGTTGGGCGGCGTACGATCGGGCAGATGAGCGACGAGAGTATCCGTGGCCGACGACCGCCCTGCCACCGACCCGTCGTCTGATCCCCGCAAGCCGGTACCGCCGGCAGCGATGCCGCGCGACAAGCGCGGCTGGCGCGTGGCCCCGGCGCCCGACGGCCGCGGCACCCCCGACGAGCACCGGCCGACCCCGCCGCACCGGTTGCGGATGTTCTGGATCTTCGTCCTGGTCCTGCTGGCGCTCAACTGGCTGTCGGTGCTCGTAGCCCAGCCCGGGGCGCAACCGCGGGTGCAGGTGCCGTTCAGCCCGTACTTCCTCAATCAGCTCCAGGCCGGACAGGTCAAGTCCATCACCTCCAAGGGCGACACGATCCAGGGGACGTTCAAGACCAAGGTCCGTTACCCGTCGACCGACACCAGGGCCGTTGCGACGACCCTGTTCTCGACCCAGGTGCCGTCCTTCTGGACCACCGCGCAGCTCGCCAACCTGTTGCGCTCCGAGGGGGTCCAGGTCAACGCGCAGTCGACGACTCAGAACACGCCGGTCTGGGAGGAGATCCTGCTCGGCTTCGGGCCGACGCTGCTCCTGGTGGGACTGTTCGTGCTGCTCGCCCGCCGCGCCCAGGCGGGCGCGGGCGGCCTCGGCGGCCTCGGCAGCTTCGGACGCTCCCAGGCCCGGCGGGTCGACCCGGAGAAGGTCCGGATCACGTTCGACGACGTCGCCGGGATCGACGAGGCCAAGGCCGAGCTGACGGAGATCGTCGACTTCCTGCGCGCGCCGGAGCGCTACCAGCGCCTGGGCGGCCGGATGCCGCACGGTGTCCTCCTGTTCGGCCCTCCGGGCACCGGCAAGACCCTCCTCGCCCGCGCGGTGGCCGGCGAGGCCCATGCCGCATTCTTCTCGATCGCCGCATCGGAGTTCATCGAGGCGATCGTCGGCGTCGGCGCGGCCCGGGTGCGTGATCTCTTCGCCAAGGCCAAGGAGGCGGCACCGGCGATCATCTTCATCGACGAGTTGGATGCTGTCGGCCGCTCCCGTCAGGGTTCTGCCGCGATCACCGGCGCCAACGACGAGCGCGAGCAGACGCTTGACCAGATTCTCACCGAGATGGACGGCTTCGAAAGCAGCGACGCCGTGGTGGTGCTCGGTGCGACCAACCGTCCCGAGATCCTCGACCCGGCGCTGCTCCGGCCGGGCAGATTCGACCGGCGCGTGGCCGTGCAGCCACCGGACCGGGCCGGGCGGCGGAAGATCCTCGAGGTGCACACGCGCGGAATGCCGCTGGCCGACGATGTCGATCTGGAGACGCTCGCCGCCTCGACGCCCGGGATGGTGGGCGCCGACCTGGCCAATCTGGCCAACGAGGCGGCGCTGCTGGCCGCCCGGCGCGGGCACGACCGCGTGCAGCGCGCCGACTTCACCGACGCCCTGGAGAAGATCATGCTCGGCGCGCCCCGCGGGATCCTGCTGTCGCCCAAGGACCGGGAGCGGACGGCGTATCACGAATCCGGGCATGCGATGGTGGGGATGCTCACCCCGGGTGCCGACCCCGTCCGCAAGGTCTCGATCATCCCGCGGGGTCAGGCCCTCGGCGTGACGCTCTCCACACCTGATGCCGACCGCGTCTCGTACTCGCGTGAGGATCTCGACGCCAAGATCAAGGTGGCGCTCGGCGGCCGAGCCGCCGAAGAGGTCGTCTACGGCGAGATCACCACCGGCGCCGAGTCCGACATCCAGCAGCTGACCCAGATCGCGCGCCAGATGGTCGGCCGGTGGGGAATGAGCGAGAAGCTCGGACCGGTCACGCTGCTCCCCTCCGACGGCCAGGGACCGCTGCTGCCCGGCGCCAGCGAGACCTCACCGCAAACCCAGTGGCTCGTCGACCAAGAGGTCCAGCGCCTGGTCGAGGAGGCGCACGCCGAGGTCGTCCAGCTGCTCGGCGAGCACCGGCACCAGCTCGACTCGCTCGCGCACGCCCTGCTCAAGACCGAGACCCTCGACGGCGGCGACGCCTACGCCGCCGCGGGAGTGCCCATGCCCGTCGCCCTTCCCGAGCCCGTCTGACACCGCGCCCCGGCCGGCGGACCGTGCGGAGTTCAGTCGCCGCGAATGACCCGCAGGATCACCGGACGCGGGGAGCGAGCCGCCGCCGCGAGGACGACGCCCAGCTCATCCTCGCGCAGCTCCTCGGCGACCTCGACCACGATCACCAGAGGCTCGACTCCGGTACCCGCCTCGGCGACCACGCGATGCACCTCCTCCGGCTCACGGCGAAGCGTCTCCGGCGATGGCACGGACATGATCACCTGACCGGCGGGAGCCGGCTCGAGATTTCCCTCCTCGTCCGTCACGCCGACCTCGACGACCACGTCGCCGCGGTCGATGATTGGCGGCGGCGCCGCGGCGAGCTGGAGTTCGACGCTGGCCCCTCGCGGCACCTGGATGATCAGTCCCGGCTCGGTGATCGGTGTCAGTTTAGTATCGATGACGTCGTTGCTACCGTGCCAACGATGTCGGCCGCCGAGTCCCAACCGGTGCTGACGCCGACCACCGAGTCGGCGATCTTCCTCGTCGCCGTCACCGAGCCCGGCGCCGAGGAGATCGTTCGCGAGCTGCTCGCCGACGTCGGCGGCCTGAAGCGGTCGGTGGGATTTCGCGTTCCGGAGGGCGATCTGACGTGCGTCGTCGGAATCGGATCCGAGCTGTGGAAGCGGATGTTCGGCCGCCCGCGGCCGGACGGCCTGCACCCGTTCACGGAGACCGCCGGGACCCGGCACACGGCGGTGGCGACGCCGGGAGACCTCCTGTTCCACATCCGCGCCCATCGTCTCGATCTGTGCTTCGAGCTCGCCCAGCGGCTCGTCGACCGGCTTCGCGGATGCGCACGGGTCGTCGACGAGGTCCACGGCTTCCGGTCGTTCGACGAGCGTGACCTGCTGGGGTTCGTCGACGGCACCGAGAACCCGGAGGGCGCGGCCGCCAACGCGGCGGTGACGATCGGCTCCGAGGATCCGGAGTTCGCCGGCGGCAGCTACGTCGTCATCCAGAAGTACCTGCACGACCTGGCCGCCTGGGACGGGCTGGCGGTCGAGGAGCAGGAGCGGGCGATCGGCCGCAAGAAGCTGAGCGACCTCGAGCTATCCGATGCCGTCAAGCCCGCCAACTCCCACGTCGCGCTGACCACGATCGTCGATGAGGCCGGGGAAGAGCAGCAGATCGTGCGCTTCAACATGCCCTTTGGCCGGGTCGGCGCCGCCGAGTTTGGGACGTACTTCATCGCCTACGCGCGAAGCCCAAACGTCATCGAGCAGATGCTCGTCAACATGTTCATCGGCAAGCCGCCGGGTAACTACGACCGGATCCTGGACTTCTCCACCGCCCTCACCGGCAGCCTGTTCTTCGTGCCCACCGCCGACTTTCTCGACGACCCGCCGGGTGCCGACACGCCCGCCGCGACGGTGGGCGAAACCGGCGAGGGTCCGGCCGATGACGGGTCATTGGGCATTGGGAACCTGAGAGACCGTTGACGGGCGAGGACCGGTCCCCGGGTGCGAGACGCCGACCCCGCTGACCGCAGCGGTCAGCCGGCCGTCGCCGGGCACGCGGACCGTCGCCGGATGCCGGACGAGCTGCATCCGCGTCATCTGATCATCCGGGCCATCGAGATCGCCGCGGTCATCGCGCTCGTCGTGGTCGCGGTCAGCTCTCTGCCCGGGCTCGACGAGGTCCGCGCCCGGCTGCGCGGCACCGACCCGGCGTGGGTGGCGGCGGTCGCCGCCGCCGAATTCGGTTCGTGTGCCGGATATCTCATCGTGTTCCGCCAGACGTTCTGCGCGCAGATGCCGTGGGGGTTGAGCTACGACATCGCCATGGCCGAGCTGGCTGCCAACTCGCTGCTGCCCGCCGGCGGGGCCGGCGGCCTGGCCCTCGGCGTCTGGGCGCTTCGGCAGGCCGGGATGCCCACGGCACATATCGCCCGCCGGACGGTGGCCTTCTTCGTGCTCACGAGCGCGGCGAACTTCTTCTCGGTCATCGTCGTCGGCGTGGCCGCGTTCGTCAGCCTCGTCCCCGGCGGGGGATCGGCGCTGCTCACGCTCGTGCCCGCGCTGATCGCCGCGCTGGGCGTCCTTCTGGTGGCACTGAGCCCGCGGCTCCTGCGCGCGCTCTCGCTCGGCAGCCGCGGCGAGAGCGTCGGCACCCCAGCGCGTTCCGGACGGGCGCGTCGCGCGCTGCGGGAGGGCCTGGTCACGGTTGCCGACGGCGTGGAGCAGGCGGTCTCGCTGCTGCGCTTCCAGGGCGTCGGCGTCGCCGTGGGCTCCTTCGCGTACATGGCCTTCGATATCGCGGCACTCGGCTGCGCCTTCGCCGCCATCGGCTCCGTGCCCGCCTTCGGTGACCTGGTGCTCGCCTACCTGATCGGCCAGCTCGGCAACCTCATACCGCTTCCCGGTGGGGTCGGCGGCACCGAGGGGGCGCTGATCGGGGTGTTTGCGCTGTATGGCGTCAACCTCAGCGAGGCGACCGCGGCGGTTCTCGCCTACCGCCTGTTCCAGCTGACGGTGCCGGCCGTGCTCGGAACGCCCGCCTTCGTCCTGCTGCGGCGGAGGCTGGCCCGCGCGGATCGCCCGGCGCTGGTGTGTGCGCCGCTGGGGCTCGAGGTGGTGGAGCTGCCGGGCCACAGCTGATGAGCCGTTGTGTCGGCGCCCAGCGAGTTGTGGCCGAGCGACCGTTCCGGCATGATGGGCACGGCATGGTGCACGCGCCGTTCGCCTCCGCCGCGGCCACCGGGACCGCGTGATGTCCCCGGTGAGCCGCGGATTTCGCGGTCGCCGCCGCCCCGTCGCCGATCCGTCACGCGTGCCGCCCGGCCAGTACGTGACCGCGGACTTCCCCGTCCTCTCGGCGGGACCGACCCCGCACGCGTCCCTGTCGGACTGGACGTTTGCCATCGACGGCGCGGTCGACAAACCGGTGTCGTGGTCATGGCAGGAGTTCACCGCCCTGCCCGCACAGACCATCACGGTCGATATCCACTGTGTCACGAAATGGTCCAAGCTCGACACGCTGTGGAGAGGTGTCGCCGTCGACACTCTGCTGGAGGGCGTTACGACACCGGCGAGCTTCCTGACCGCCTGGTGCGATGGTGGATACACGACGAATCTGCCGGTGGAGGATGTCCGCGACGGCCGGGCCTGGGTCGCCTATCAGTACAGCGACGCGCCCCTTGACCCTGAGCACGGAGGCCCCGCGCGGCTGCTGGTGCCGCACCTGTACTTCTGGAAGAGCGCCAAGTGGGTACGCGGCCTGACGCTCACACTCGGCGACCGGCCGGGCTTCTGGGAGACCTACGGCTACCACAACCGCGGCGATCCATGGCTGGAACAGCGTTACCAGGGCGACTGACGTGGCAGATGGCCACCGTGCGCGAGCTGATCGACGAGACGCCGCGGTGCCGGAGCATCAGGCTCGAGCCGGCCGAGTGGCCGGGCCATCGTGCCGGCCAGCATCTTGACGTCCGGCTGACGGCCGAGGACGGCTATCAGGCACAGCGCAGCTATTCGATCGCCTCCGCGCCGGAGGACGAGGGGCTCGTCCTGACCGTGGAGCGGCTCGAGGACGGCGAGGTCTCGCCCTACCTCGTCGACGAGCTGCGGCCGGGCGATGAGTTGGAGCTGCGTGGCCCCATCGGGGGGTACTTCGTCTGGGAGGACTCCGCCGCTGGGCCGGTGATGCTCGTCGCCGGTGGCTCCGGGATCGTGCCGTTTCGCGCCATGCTGCGGCACAGGGCCGCGGCGGACCGCGGCGTGGTGCCACGCCTGCTCTATTCCTCGCGGTCGGTGGCCGACCTCATCTACCGCGAGGAGCTCACCGACCTGGCCGCGTCCCAGGGAGTGGACATCAGCTTCACGCTCACGCGCGAGGCACCGGAAGCCTGGCCGGGCCATCACGGACGTGTCGACCGCCGGCTGCTCGCCGACGTGGCGTGGCCGTCACAGGATCGGCCGCTGGTCTTCGTCTGCGGTCCGAGCGCGTTCGTGGAGACGGTGGCCCAGGGGCTCGTCGCCAACGGGCATGCGCCGGACCGGATCAGGACCGAGCGCTTCGGACCAACCGGGACCTGATCGCAGATCGACACGAGGACACCGATGGAAGCACTGGATGGGAACGCGATCGCCGGCCAGCTGTACGTGCACTACCGAGTGGAGATGACCACGGCGGCGGGCACGTGCGCGCACTGCGGGACGCGGGCTCGGATCGCCGAGCTCCGCGTCTACAACCGCGGACCGGGCGCGGTCGGCCGCTGCCCCAGCTGCGAGCGGGTGGTGATGGTGGTGGTCGACCTGCGGGGCCACACCCGGGTTCACATGGATGGGTTCCGCCTCGCCGAGCCGCCGGAGTCGTTCACGACCCGGTAACCGTCCGCACACGCGAGCCGGGGAGCTCAACGCAGTGGCCGACGCGCCTACGCCGCGAGCGAGTCGCCGTGGGAGCCCTCTAGCCCCGGCAGCCGACGCACAGGACTTGCACCACGGGTCCTGCCTGAACGGTGGACGTCGGTGACCCGCAGGTCTCACAGGTTGCGTTGGCCTTCGTCTCGTGTCTCCTGACCGCCGCGCGAGCCGCCGGGCGGTGCTCCGCCTTGACCCGGACGTCGAGTTTGAGCAAACCGCCGGCGTCGACCCGGGGAGAGACCACCGCGTCCGGATCAAGTCGGCGCAGCTCGTCCTCGAGGTCGTGCGCGGCCTCAGACCAGGCGCGTCCGATGGGATGCGCAGACACACCCAGAGTGTCTCACCTCCTCATACCGCGGGGACGAGCCCGAGGCGGGATCGGACACTCGCGACAATGGCGTCGGTCTGGGGCAGGAAGGCGTCCTCGAGGGTTGGGCTGTACGGGATCGGCGTCTCGGCGGTCGCGAGGATCCACACGTCGTCGAGATCATGCAGTCCCTCCTCGGCGACCGCTCCCACCAGACCGGCCGCCCAGCCGCCGGTGCGGGGTCCCTCCTCGACGGCGAGCACGCGGTTGGTCCGTGCCACGGACTCGAGCACCGTCTGCAGGTCAAGCGGGCGAAGCGCGCGCAGGTCGATCACCTCGGCCGAGATGCCGTCGGCCGCGAGCGTCTCGGCCGCGGCCACGGCGTCCGGAACCCCCTTGCCGACGGAGACGATCGTCAGGTCCCGCCCGCTGCGGGCGACGCCCGCCTGCCCCAGCGGGATCACCTCCTGCTCCGGCGGCGGGCCCTTGACCGAGTACAGGCGCTTGTGCTCGAGGAAGACCACGGGGTTGTCGTCGCGGATCGACGCCTTGAGCAGGGCCTTGGCCTCGGCGGGCGACGACGGGAACACGATCTTCAGTCCCGGAATGCCCTGAAACCACGTGCCGTGCGTCTGTGAGTGGATCGCTCCGAAGCGCCCGCCGGCCCCGACCGCCGAGCGGACGACCAGCGGCACCGTCCCCTGCTCCTTGCTGATGTACCAGAACTTCGCCGCCTGGTTGATGAGGCTGTCCATGGGCAGCGCCATGAAGTCCCCGAACATGATCTCGAACACCGGACGCAGCCCGGTCACGGCCGCGCCGTAGGCGGCCCCGGCGAGCGCCAGCTCGGAGATCGGCGTGTCGAACACCCGCTCAGGCCCGAACCGCTTGTACAGATCAGGCGTTGCCTTGAACACGCCGCCGGCGACGGCGACGTCCTCGCCGAAGAACACCACGTTGGGGTCGCGCTCCAGCTCCTCGGCCAGCGCGTCCCGGATGGCGACCCGGAACTCGAGCGTGCTCATGCTGCGAACTCCGTCGCCGCGTCCTGCTCCGGATCCGGGTAGGGCGCGCTGAGGGCGTTCTCGATGGCCTGCTCGATCTCGGCCGTCGTCTCCGCCTCCGTGGCGACGAGCTGCTCCTCGGTCAGGGTGGGCGCGCCGATCTCCAGCAACCGCCTCCGCGCGATCTTCAGCGGATCGCGCTCGAACCACTGCTCAACCTCCTCCTTGGTCCGGTACGGCGCCGGATCGCCCTTGGAGTGTCCGTAATGGCGGTAGGTCTTGCATTCGAGCAACGTGGGGCCCTCACCGGCCCGGGCACGCTGAACCGCCTCGGTCGCCGCCTCCTGCACCGCCCACAGGTCGTTGCCGTCGACGACGGCCGAGGGCACCGAGTATGCGCTGGCCCGGGCGGCGATGTCGGCCCCCGCCGTCGCCTCGGCGAGCGGCGTGAACTCCGCGTACAGGTTGTTCTCGCACACGAAGACCACCGGCAGCTTCTGGATCGAGGCCATGTTCATGCACTCGTGGAAGTACGCCTGGTTCGTGGCGCCGTCACCGAAGAAGCACACTGCCACCCGGCCCTGGCGCTTGGCCGACAGGGACGCGCCCAGCGCGGCCGCGATCGAGCCGCCGACGATCCCGTAGCAGCCGACCAGGCCGTGCTCCAGATCGATGACGTTCATCGAGCCGGCACGGCCGCCGCAGACGCCGGTGGCCCGGCCCAGCATCTCGGCGATCAGCGGCTCAGGCGCCGTGCCCTTCGCCAGCGCATGGCCATGGCCGCGGTACGTGCCGGCGACGTAGTCATCGGCTTGCAGCGCCATGCATACACCGACCGCCACCGCCTCCTGACCGGCGTACAGGTGAGTTGTGCCGTGCACCTCTCCCCGCAGGAACAGTCGGTGCATCGCCGCCTCGAACTGCCGGATCAACAGCATGCGCGCATATGCCTCGAGGTACGCGCGTGACACTTCCTGCTGCTCCGGGGCTTGGAGCCTGGCCATCCCCTTCTCCTTCGCGACTCGTTTCCACCGCGTTGCCCAACGGCTTGCGTTACGATGCTATCGCAAACGTTTGCAACGCGCGCCCGGCCGGCGTTGCGCATCTGCCGAGGGAGAGCACTGTGGCCATCGAAATCGTCATGCCCCGCCTATCGGACTCGATGGAGGAGGGCACGATCCTGCAGTGGCTCGTCGAGGAGGGCGATGTGGTCACCGAGGGTGAGCCCCTCGTCGAGGTGGAGACCGACAAGGCGAGTGTCACCTATGAGTCCGAGCACGACGGCACGATTTTGACGATCCGGGTGCAAACCGGCGAGAGCGCCGCCGTGGGCGCGGCCATCGCCGTGATCGGCCGGGCGGGCGAGGCGAGCGAGGCGGGCGAGGCGAGCCAGGCCGCTGCCGCCACGGCCGGCCCGGAGTCGCTCGCGGCCGCAGGCGCGGCATCCGCTTCCGCCGCGGCCACCTCGGCCTCGGCTCCGGCCCGGGCTCCGGCTCCGGCTCCGGCGGGGGCGGGCGCCACGGCACCCCGCGTCAGCACCCGCGTCAAGGCCTCGCCCCTGGCCCGGCGCATCGCCGCCCAACTGGGCGTCGACCTCGCCACCCTCACCGGCTCAGGCCCGCAGGGCCGAGTGATCCGGGCCGATGTCGAGCGTTCGGTGCAGGAGGGCGCTGCCGGGGCCCGTGCGGGCGCCGGCACAGGCAACGGCGACGGCGGCGGCGGCGGCAGAGCACAGTCCCCCACCGCCGGGCTTCCCCCGGCTCCCTCGCCGCGAGACGGCGCCAAGGGCGACGCGCACCGCGAGCCGCTGACGCGGCTTCAGCAGACGGTGGCGAGGCGGATGGCCGAATCCCGCGCGACCGTGCCGGACTTCGAGCTGCGGGCCGAAGTCGACATGACCGAGGTGGTGGCGCTGCGCGAGCAGGTGCGCGGCCTGACCGACCGTCCGCCGTCGATCAACGACTTCATCGTCAAGGCGGCGGCGATGACGCTCCGCGAGTTCCCGCGCGTGAACGGCTCCTACCGCGACGGCGCCTTCGAGAGCTACGCGCGGGTCAACGTCGGCATCGCGGTGGCCGCCGAGGACGCGCTCCTGGTGCCCACCATCTTCGACGCCGACACCAAGTCGCTCGCAGCGATCGCCGAGACGGCCCGCGCCCTGGCGGCCAGGGTACGCGACGGGTCGATTTCGCCCGCGGAGCTGTCCGGCAGCACGTTCTCGATCTCGAACCTCGGCATGTTCGGTGTCGACAGCTTCTCGGCCGTCGTCAACCCCCCGCAGGCGGCGATCCTGGCGGTCGGCTCGCTCAAGCAGCGGCCGGTGGTTGACACCTCGGACCCCGCCTGTCCGGCGATCGTCGCGCGGCCGACGGTCAACCTGACCCTCGCCTGCGACCACCGGATCCTGTACGGCGCCGACGGCGCCCGCTTCCTGGCGCGCGTGCGTGAGCTCCTGGAGCAGCCGCTCGTGTTGCTCGTGGGCTGAGGCGGCCCGGCGCCCGGCGTCAGTGAGGTCACGCCGGATCCAGCCACGTCGCACTGGATTCCAGTGTGCGCCACGCGCCAAATCTGACACCCGCCAGATGATTTGGCACCACACGCATGCATGGTCCTCACCTTGCGCCAGATCGGCCGGTGCTGACCTGGTTTGGCGCGCTGTGCATGTCGCGCCGGGGGCGGCGCAGCCCGGCGAGCGGAGGCCGCGTCCGGCGGCCGCGCCCCGCCCGGGGCGCCCTCCTTCGTGGCCAGACGTTCAGCCCGCCGGCAGCGCCCCGGGGACTAGTGCGCCGCACCAGGGGGTCAGCTGCGCCTCAGCGCGCCGCTGCCGCCTCGTTCGGGCCGCTGCCGTTGGGACTGGACGCGAGTGGGCTGAGGCCGTCGTCGACCTCGACATCCTCGGGATGGAGGGCGAGGCCGGACGCCTGCGCCGAGAGCTCGATCAGGGCGGCGAAGTCGACCTCGTTGCCCTTGATGCCGGCCAGTCCCTGGATGATCTGCTCGGTGGCGGCGGCGAGGGGCATGGCGACGTCGAGCTCCCGAGCGGCCTCGAAGCCGAGATGGAAATCCTTGAGCAGCAGGTCCGGGGTGAACGTCGGCTTGAAGTCGAGGTTGACGTAGGCCGGGCTCTTGTAGCGGGTGAAGGTGGAGCCCATGACGCTGTCGTTGAGGAACTCCAGAAAGTCGGCACGGGTGACGCCGCCCTTCTCCGCCAGGACCGTGATCTCGGCCAGGCACTGCGCCACGACGCCGAGCATCAGGTTGTGGCAGACCTTCACGAGCCGGGCGCGCTCGCCCTCGCCGACGTAGGTGACCCGGCGGCAGAGCAACTCGAGGAAGGGCCGGGCCTGCTCCCACGCGTCGGCCGGACCGGAGGCGACGATCGTCAGCCGTCCGCTCTCGGCGACCTTGGGATTGCCGCTGACGGGGGCGGCGAGCATGGCGGTGCCGCGGGCCTGCGCCTGGGCGCGGATCTGCTCGGCCGCGGCCGGCGAGATGGTGGTGGAGTCGACGATCAGCCCCGGCTGAGCATCCTGGCGGGACAGTAGGCCGGAGGGGCCGTTGATGACCTCCTCCACGTCACCGGAGCCCGCGACCATCGTGAACACGATGTCGCAGTCGGCCAGGTCGGCGGGCGAGTCGACGACGGTGGCGCCGAGCTGTTCGAGGTCAAGCGCCTTCTCCCGGGTCCGGTTGTAGATGGCGACCTCGTGTCCGGCCTCGAGCAACCGGATGACCAGTGCTCTGCCCATGCGCCCCACCCCAATCCAGCCGAGGCTGGTCATGTGCTCGCTGCCCATTTTGCTCCTCACGGGTTGCAATCGATTGCGACTGCGAGATCTTAGTTTACCCGGCGGTCCCCGGTCAAGTAACGTAAGCTGGGCTGCAATCGGTTGCAAAAGATGAGGAGGCGAGGCAATGGGCCTGCACAGCTACGGCGTCATGGGAGTCGATTGGGAGGAGCGTGTCCGCTACGACCGACTGCGCGATGAGCGGCTGGCGCGGATCACGGAGCTGCTGGCCGAGTCCGACCTCGGCGCCCTCCTGTGCTTCGACATGAGCAACATCCGCTATGTCACCGCCACCCACATCGGCACCTGGGCCCAGGACAAGCTCAACCGGTTCTGCCTCCTGCCCCAGGGCGATGAGCCGATCATGTGGGACTTCGGCTCGGCGGCGCGCCACCACCAGCTGTACAACCCGTGGCTGGCCGACGGCCGTTCCCGTGCCGGCATCTCGACGATGCGCGGCGCCATGTCGCCGGAGTCCGGGCGTGCCGAGGACGTCGCGGCCAAGATCCGCACCGAGCTGGAGCAGCGCGGGCTGCTCGGTGAGCCGGTCGGCATCGATGCGATCGAGCCGCCCGTCCTGTTCGCGCTGCAGAAGGAGGGCGTCCGCGTCGTCGACGGCCAGCAGCTCATGCAGCAGGCGCGGATGATCAAGACCCGGGACGAGATCACGCTGCTCAACATGGCCTGCTCGATGGTCGACGCCGCCTACGAGGAGCTCTACCGGACGATGCGGGCGGGGATCCGGGAGAACGACTGCGTGGCCCTGGTCAACCGGGTGCTGTACGAGCTGGGCTCCGAGTTCGTGGAGGGTGTCAACGCCATCTCCGGCGAACGGTGCAGCCCCCACCCCCACGTGTTCACCGACCGGGCGCTGCGCCCGGGGGATCCGGCGTACTTCGACATCCTGCACAGCTACATGGGCTACCGGACGTGCTACTACCGCACGTTCGCGGTGGGCAGCGCCTCGCGCCCGCTCGTCGACGCCTACAAGCGCTGTCGCTATTACCTGGACGCGGCAATCAGCCTGATCCGCCCGGGCGTCACGACCGCCGACGTCGTCTCGCTGTGGCCGAAGGCCCAGGAGTTCGGCTTCCCGGATGAGGAAGCCGCCTTCGCGCTGCAGTTCGGCCACGGCGTGGGGCTGACGATCTGGGAGAAGCCGATCTTCAGCCGGCTCGTCTCCCTGGATCACCCGGAGGAGATCCGGGAGGGGATGGTGTTCGCCCTCGAGACGTTCTGGCCCGCCACCGATGGATGGTCGGCGGCGCGCATCGAGGAGCAGCTCGTGGTCACCGCCGACGGCTGTGAGGTCATCACCCGGTTCCCCGCCGAGGATCTCGTCATCGCCGGCCGGCCGTACTTCACCGCGGGCGGCAGCCTGTCCCTCGAGCGCGACCCCCAATCCAACCGCAACACCCAGCTGGACGCCGACACCCACGAGGCGATCCCGAGGGTGGCCACCGGCGCAACCGCCGGGCGCGGCAACGGCCTGCCGGCGGCTGACGCCATCGGCGGTTCGCCGGGAGGACCGCCGCGCTGACGGTCGCTGGGCGGTGGGCTCGGCAGCGGCTCGAGGCCGGCACGGCACCGGATTTCGCGGTCGGCGGTGCGGCAAAACCACAGGCCGCCTGCGGTCTGGGACCGACCGGCGGTCGAGCGGGTCAGTGCCGCGGGCTCTGCGCGGCCGTGCGGACGGCGGCCACGATCCCCTCGTAGCCCGTGCAGCGACACAGGTTGCCGGCCAGCTCCTCGCGGATCTCGGCCTCGCTGATCGAGCCCGTCTCCCGGCGCCGGAGCAGCGCGTCGGCGGTCATCAGGAAACCGGCCGTGCAGAAGCCGCATTGGAGGGCGTGATGCTCGGTGAACGCGCGCTGCAGGACCGAGAGCTCGCCGTCCGGCCCGGCCAGCCCCTCGACGGTCCGCAGCGACCGCCCGTCGGCCTGCACGGCGAGCATCAGGCACGACCGCACGGGCTCGCCGTCCAGCTGGACGGTGCAGGCGCCGCACACACCGTGCTCGCATCCGACGTGCGTCCCCGTCAGGCCGGCCTGGTGGCGGATGAAGTCCGACAGCAGCGTCCGGTCCTCCACCTCGTCGTCGTAGGTGCGGCCGTTGATGACCATCGAGACCCTCACGCCAGCACCCGCTCGAGCGCCCGCCGCGTCAGGGTGGTGATCAGCGCCCGCCGGTGATCGTCGCCGACATCGGCACCCGCCAACCGGGCGGCCTCGGCCGCGGCCGCGCCGCCCAGGAGCGCTCGCTCGGCGGCGTGGGCGCGCACCGGCGTGACCGCCGCGCCGAGGAGCGCGATCGCCGCCCGCTCACCGGGCACGAGCACGACCGCCGCCCCGGCCACCGCGAAGTCCCCGTGGGTGCGGGCGTGCTCCAGAAACGCCATCCGCGCCCCGGGCCCAACCGGCGGCACCTCGATCTCGACGAGCAGCTCTCCCGTCTCCAGTGCGGTCGTCATCGGCCCCTGGAACAGCTCCGACGCGCTCAGGGTCCGCTCGCCGGCGCCCGACCTGAGGTGAAACCGGGCATCGAGAGCGGTGAGCGCGACCGGCAGCTCGGCCGCCGGGTCGGCATGGGCCACCGATCCGCCCACCGTGCCGCGGTTGCGGATCGCGGCGTGGCCGACGTGGGAGACGGCCTCGGTCAGGAGCGGCCACCCCTCGGCGACGGTCGCCGACCGCTGGAGGGTCGCCTGGCGCGTCAGCGCGCCGATCCGCAAAGCCCCACCGGTCACGTGCAGGTGATCAAGCGCGGTGAGCGGGTTGAGGTCGACGAGGACCCCGGGCCGGGCGAGGCGGAAGTTCAGCAGCGGGACCAGACTCTGCCCGCCGGCCAGCGCCGTGGCGTCCTCATCGGCCAGCAGCTCCAGGGCGCCGGCCACCGACGGAGCCGGCGTGTAGACGAACGGGGCCGGCTTCATCGCCGCTCCTCCGGGACCGCCGGGCGGTCGTCGGCCCCGTGGAGCGCCCGCCACAGCTTGTCGGCCGTGTACGGCGGCTCGACGTGACGCCCGCCGAGGGCGTCGGTGACCGCGTTGGCCACAGCCGGGAGCGCGCCGACCGCACCCCCCTCGCCGGCGCCCTTGGCGCCGAGCGGGTTCAGCGGCGTGGGTGTCTCGACCTCGCCGGTGATGATCGGCGGGATCTCCGCGGCGGTCAGCAGGCTGTAGTCCAGAAACGAGCCGCTGCGCATCTGGCCGTCGTCGTCGTACACCGCCTCCTCCACCAGGCACTCGCCGAGCGCCTGCACGACCCCGCCGATCACCTGGCCGTGTGCGAGCAGCGGGTTGATCAGGGTGCCGGCGTCGTCGACGGCCACCAGCCGCCGCACGCTGAGCTGCCCCGTCTCCGGGTCGATGTCGACCTCGGCGGCGTGCACGCCGGACGAGAAGACGTTGGCGGATTCGAAGCGGGCGGACGCCTGGAGCGGCCCCGGCGCGCCGCCCGGTGGATGACCGTCCGGGGCGGCCGCCGAGTCGGCGATCTCAGCCCAGGACAGCGCTGCCCCGTCACCGAGGAAGCCGGCCGGCGTGAGCCTGACCGCGCCAGCCTCGAGACCGAGCAGATGGGCCGCCAGCCTGGCTCCCTCCCCCACCATCGCGTCGGCCGCCCTGGCGACCGCCGACCCGGCCTGAGCCACCGAACGGCTGCCGAACGTGCCGACCCCGCCCGGTGCGCTGGCGCTGTCGCCGAAGCGCAGCTCGATCGCCCCAGGCGCGGTCTGCAGGCGCTCGGCCGCGATCTGGGCGAACGTGATGTCGTGGCCCTGCCCGTGCGGGCTGGAGCTGGAGTCGATGAGGAACCGCCCCCCGGGCCGAAGCTGGATCCGGGCGCTCTCGAAGCCGCCTCCGGCGCGCTCGACGTACATCGCGAACCCCGTGCCGCGGGCCACGTCCGCGCCCAACGGCCGGCTCGGCTGGTCCGGACCGGCGAGCTCCAGGGCGAGGTCGAGGCACCGCTCGTAGTCGCCGGAGTCGTACTCGAGGCCGGTGGGGGTGCGGTGGGGAAACCGGCGGATCAGGTTGCGCCGGCGCAGCTCGATGCGGTCCAGGTCGAGCTCGCGCGCCGCTCGGTCGACGAGGCGCTCGATCATGTACGCCGCGTCCGGACGACCGGCGCCGCGGTAGGGGCCGGTCGGGACCTTGTGGGTGCGAGCGCCGGTGACCTCCACGTCGGCGGCCGGGATGTCGTAGACGCCGGTGATCAGCGTCGCGGCGGTGTGCGGAGGGATCGGCGTCGTCGTGAGCAGGTAGCCGCCGAGGTCCGCCCACAGCCGGGCTCGCAGGGCGAGCATCCGGCCATCGGCGGCGAGGGCGAGAGCGACGTCGCCCTCGATGCCACGTCCCTGGTAGGCGCCCACCAGGTTCTCCAGCCGGTCCTCGGTCCACCTGACCGGGACGCCGAGCCGGATCGCCGCGGCGGCGATCGCCGCCACCTCCGGAGCGACCACCCCCTTGCTTCCGAAGGCGCCGCCCACGTCCGGGACGATCAGGTGGATCGTGCCCTCGTCGCGACCGAGGATGTGCGACAGCTGCGCCCGGGAGCGGTGGATGTCCTGAGCCGAGCACCACACCGTCAGCCCATCCGCGTCGGCGTCGTAGCGGGCGATCGCGCCGCGCGCCTCCATGGGGGCCGCCACCAGCCGCGGCAGCGCGTAGCGGCCGGTCACGACGTGGGCGGCAGCCGCGAAGGCGGCGTCGACGTCGCCCGTCCGCTGCGACCAGCGCATCAGCGTCAGATCGGACGCTCGCGGCGAGAGCACGGCGGGCCGTGCCTCGTATTCGACCTCGACGAGCTCGGCGGCGTCCTCGGCCAGGGCCCGGGTGCGGGCGATGACGGCCGCCACCGGCTGGCCGGCGTAGCGGACCTCGTCGACGGGCAGGACGGGGTGGGCCTCCCCAGCGGCGACGTGTGCGCCCCGCGGCTCCATCACCGGAAACGAGCGCAGCCCGGCAAGCTCACGTCCGGTGATCACGGCGAGCAGGCCGTCGGCTTCGGACGGCTCCGGCACGGCGATCGACTGGATCGCGGCGCTGGCGTGGGGGCTGCGCACGAACGCCGCCTGCGCCGCACCGGGGATGACGATGTCGTCGACGTAGCGGGTCTCCCCGCGCAGGACACGCGCGTCCTCGCGCCGGGTCAGCGGCGCGCCGACGAGCCGTGTCGTCACCGAAGCCTCCCGCGGATCCAGTCGGCGACGAGGGGGCGATACTTGAACGGGATGTTGTTGCACACGTGGGTGCCGTCGTCATAGAGGACCCACCTGGCATCCGGCACGGCCTCGGCGATCCGCCTCGTCTCCTGCCACGGAATGACGCGGTCGAGCTTGCCGGTCACGACCAGGCATGGCTGCTCCACTCGCTCGGCGACGCCGTCGAGGGTGAGCTCCTGGGCGCGGCGGCGAGCCTGGGCGTCGCCGTCGGCCCCGGTGTGGTGCACGATCGTCTCCCGGGTCAGCTGGGGCATCGTGTCCCACGTGGCGGCGAAGTCGAACGGCCCGCTCACGCCGGCCAGCGCCCGGATCCGCGGCTCGTAGGCGGCGGCGCGGACCACGTAGTGGCCACCGAGGCTGACGCCGACGGCGCCGACCCGCTCGCGATCAAGCTCCGGGCGCTCCGCGACCGCATCGAGGATGGCCGCCACCGCGATCTCGTAGTCAGGACGGATGTTCATGATCAGTCCCGTCTCGCCCTGGCCCGGGCCGTCGAGCGAGAGCGTCGCCATCCCCCGGTTCAGGAACACCGACTCCCAGTGGAAGAACTCCTCCTTGGTCGAGTCCAGCCCCGGGATGAGCACAACGAGCGGAGCGGGCGCGTCGGCCGCCGGGCGGCGGAGATTGGCGACGACCGTCCCGCCCTCGACGGCGGCCTCGATGCGCTCGGCCGTGGAATCGAGGAGCGCGTGGGCGGCGTACAGACAACGCACCGCCGCCTCGGTGTTGCGGCGGTGCAGCTCCGGGTCGAGCACCCAGACGAACTTCGAGAAGTGAAAGCTGACGGCGGCGCGGACGTACGCCTCACCGGCGCTGCGGTCATGCCCATTGGCCTGCGCCTCCTCGGCCAGCATCAGGTGAACCCGGGCCGTCTCGGTCCACGCGCTCAGCCACTCGCCCCAGCGCGCGATGGCGGCGGTGGTGCGCACGAAGTCGTTGTAGTCGATCCCGTTGGCGATGAAACGCCCGGCCCAGTTGCGGATCGCCGTCTGCACCCGTTCGTCGGACACGCTCAACTCCTCAGGCTGGTTGTCTGTCGCAGCTCGCGCGCGGCGTTGGCGCCGGCGAACCGCCCGTTCGGCGTCCTCACCCACGGGCTGAGGAGCACGTGGCCGGCGCCCGCCTCCGACAGCGGGGCCAGGATCGCATCCCCGTCGACGACCTGGAGCACCGGGCGGCGGCTAGGTCGCTGCGCCCTCGGTGGCCACCGCTCCGCCGAGGTAGAGCGCGCCGATCTCCGGATGCTCGAGCACGTCGCGCCCGCTCCCGGTCAGCCGGACCATGCCGTTCTCCAGCACCACGCCGTGGGAGCTGAGCTTCAACCCGGCCCGCGCGTTCTGCTCGACCAGCAGGATCGTCTTGCCCTGCCGGTTCATGAGCTCCACCATGTCGAACACCATCTGGCGCGTCTGGGGATCGAGCCCCATCGACGGCTCGTCGAGCATGATCAGCTCCGGGTCGAGCATCAGGCACCGGGCGAACTCCACCAGCCGCTGCTGGCCGCCGGAGAGGCTGCCCGCCTTCTCCTCGGCCCGGTCACGGACGATCGGATACAGCTCTTCGACGGCCTTCAGGCGCGCCTGCACGAGGGCGCGGTCCCGGACGGTGAAGGCGCCCATCTCCACGTTCTCGCGCACGGTCATGTCGCCGAACAGGCTGTGAGCCTGCGGGATCTGCGCGATTCCGCGGGCCAGGATCTGCTTGGGCGTGTGCCCTGAGACGAGGTCGCCGTCGAATCGGATCTCCCCCTCACGCGGACGGAGCAGGCCGCTGATCGTCGCCATCAGCGTCGACTTACCGGCACCGTTGGGGCCGACCACGCAGGTGATCCTCCCGCGGGGGACCTCGAGCGTCACCTGCTTGAGGATGTCACCGCCGCCGTACCCGGCGGTGACGCCCTTGAGGGTGAGCAGCGCCCGGGTGTCGCCGAGGCGCTCGCGGGGCGACGTGTGCACCGGCATCGCCGAGACGCCGCCGGCCTCGTGCTGGCGGGGACCTTCGGCGAGCTCGAGCTGGGTGTCCGGATCGTCCTCGCCGCCGAGGTATGCGTCGAGCACCGCCGGGTCGGAGCGCACCTCGGCCGGGGTTCCGGAGATGAGAGCGCTGCCCTGGCTGAGGACGGTGATCCGCGAGCACAGGCTCATGACGAATTCCATGTTGTGCTCGACGACGAGGATCGTCTTCCCGGCCCGGTTCAGATCCGTGATCCGATCGCCCAGGTGACCGATCAGGGTCGGATTGACGCCGCCCGTCGGCTCGTCGAGCAGGAGGATGGCCGGGTCGGCCACCAGCAGCGAGGCCAGCTCCAGCAGCTTGCGCTGGCCATAGGAGAGGTTGCCGGCCGGCTCGTGGGCCAGACGCGTGATGCCGACGAAGTCCAGCAGCTCCATCGCCCGCCGGCGCTCGCTGACCGAGCCGGCGAGGCGCATGACGCCGCGCAGCCAGCCCTCGCGGCGCTGGGTGGCCACGAGCATGTTCTCCAGCACCGTCAGCCGCGCGAACATCCGCGTGAGCTGGAAGGTCCGGCCGATGCCGAGCTTGAACACCCGGTCCGGCGGGGCGTTGGTGATCTCCGCGCCGTTGAAGTGGACCTGTCCCTGCTGAATCCGCTCGTAGCCGGTGATGACGTTGAACAGCGTCGTCTTGCCGCTGCCGTTGGGCCCGATGAGCCCGTTGATCTCGCCCTCGCGGACCTGGAGATCGCACAGCGACAGCGCATGAACACCGCCGTAGGACTTCGAGACGCCGGAGACCTCGATCAGGTTGCTCATCGTGCAGCTCCCGCAACTCCGCCGGTGGACACCTTCGTTTCATGGCCGTCTCCGCGCGCGAGCGCCGCCTTGACGCGCCGGCGCTCGAGCAGTGCGGCGATCCCGGGCACCACCCCGCGCGGGAGCACGAGGATCACGGCCAGGAACAACACGCCGTACGCGATCAGGTACGTGCCGTTGCCGGAGAACGTCTGCGTCAGGTACTGCTGGAGGGACTCGAGCACGAGCGCTCCCAGGAGCGGGCCGACGAGCGTGCCCAGGCCGCCGAGGAAGCCCATCAGCGCCAGGGACACGTCGAACAGCGGATCGAAGGCGAACTGGGGATAGACCTGGCCGATGAAATAGAAGTACAGGCCGCCGACCATGCCCACCGGGATGGCCGAGAGGACGAACGCCGTCAGCTTGATCCGCCGCGTCTTGACGCCGAGGCCGAGGGCGCGATCCTCATCATCGCGGATGGCCAGCAGCTGAAGCCCGAAGCGCGACCGGCGCACCGCCCAGGACACGAGCACCGTCACGATCAGGATGACCGCGGCCACGTAGTAGAAGGGCTGGTTGTAGTTGGCGGCCGAGAAGGGGGCGAACGGAAGGGTGATCCCCGACGTGCCGCCGGTGAAGCCGAGGTTGAACGCGGCCAGCTGGAAGATGAAGAAGATCGCGATCGTCACCACCACGAACGTGTGCCGCCGCGTCCGCAGCGCGATGAGCCCGACCGGCACCGCGACCAGCCCGGCGACGAGGCCGCCGAACGGCAGGAGCGCGAACACCGGCCATCCGCCGGCCAGATGCCAGTCCCGCGCCGCCAGCGCCACCGCGTAGCCGCCGCAGCCGAAGAACACGGCGTGGCCCAGGGCCAGGTAGCCCGAGTAGCCGCTGAAGATGTTCCACGCGGCCGTCGCGACCATGAACACCAGGGCGAAGACGGCGATCGAGGTCGTCGTCGGGTCGGTGAACACCAGCGGAAAGACCGCCAGCACCGCGAGAGCCGCGACGATGCCGCCGAGCACGAGGCCGCGTCGCGGAGCGGCCGGACCGCTGACGGCCTCGGGCGCCGCGGCGTCCGGGTGCAGTTCGGTCGCGCTCACTGGGCCCGCACCGCCGCCCGGCCGAAGAGCCCCTGAGGACGGACCGACAGCACGATCACGAGCGCGGCGAAGAACACCAGCGGCGCCCAGGTCGGAGACCAGGCCACGGCAACGACGTCGTTGATGACCAGCATGAGGATGGCCGCCCCCATCGCGCCGCCGATGCTGCCCATCCCGCCGAGGATCACGATCGCCAGCAGGCGGGAGATCAGGTCATAGCCGGTATTGGGGTTGAACGCGTTGGTGGCGCCGAACACCATCCCGCCGACCGCGGTGACCGCCACGCCGATGCCGACCGAGATGGTCCGCACGCGGTTGACCTCGATGCCGATGAGATCGGCGGCCGTCCGGTTCTGCAGCGAGGCCCGGACGGCGCGTCCGAACTGTGTCCGGTACAGGACGTAGTACAGGCCGATCAGCAGGATGATCGCCAGGGCAAAGCCGATCAGGTAGATGTCCGGCAGATAGAAGCCGAGCACGTGGACCGAGCTGTTGACATACGATGCCTGCAGCTGCTCATAGTTGACGCCGAACACGGCGGTGAGGATGCCCTCGATGACGATCGCCACCGCATAGGTGACGAGGATCGACATCTGCGTCCGGTCCTGGTCGCGCAGGCGGCGCATGAAACCGATCTCGATCGCCACCCCCAGCAGGAACATGGCGGGCACGGTGATCAGCAGCCCCGGGAGGAGGCCGATCCCCACGTGCACCGACAGCTCGTAGCTGAGGTACGCGCCCAGGATCACCATGACCCCCTGGGCGATGTTGATGATGTCCATGACGCCGAAGATCAGCGTCAGGCCGGCGGCCATGAGGGCGTACACACCGCCGGTCAGGATCCCGTCGACGATGGCCTGCAGGAGCGCGGTTGACGACATCTCGGTTAGCCGTGCCAGGCGGGCTTGGGATAGACCGGGGCGTGAGATCCGGCGACCGCGGTCGGGATCGACTGCACGAGGTTCCCATTCTGCCACTGGAACGTCAGGGTCTTCTGCGCGGTGTTCTCACCGAGCGAGTCGAACTTGACCGGGCCCTGGACGCTGTCGAACGCGTGGCCGGAATGCAGGTAGCTGACGATCTTGGCGTTGTCCAGGCTGTGCGTGGCGTTGACCGCCTGAGTCAGCACCTGTCCCACGGCGTAGGCCTCGGCGATATCGGCGTTCACGTCGGAGGGGGTGCCGCCGTACTTGGCGATGTACTCCTTGACCATCTGCTGGCTGTCGGCCTTGCGGAAGCCGCCGTACCAGCCGTTGGGCACGAAGATGCCGTTCTCGTTGCCGGCGCCGACGGCCTTGACGAACTGGGCGCCCTGGTCGGGACCGGCCGTGGCGATGAACGCCTTGGGGTTGTAGTGCTGCTGGACGAAGGCGTGGGTGAAGGCCGACACGGTGGGGACGTCGACGGAGCCGAGCACGACGAGATCCGCGTGCGTGGAGGCGACCTGGCTGGCGATCGGCGTGAAGTCGGTGACCTCCGCCGGGAACACCTTGGAGACGAGGGTCTTGACGCCCGCCTGCTTCAGGATCGCCTGCGCCACCGGAATCTGGGGCTGGGTGAACGGGTCGTTGACCGTCGCGTAGGCCGCGGTCTTGGGACGCTGGGACGGGGGCAGCGAGGCCACCCACTGCGCAAACGTCACCAGGGCGTTCTTGACCGGGGTGGTGACGTCGAAGACGTTGTGCAGGCCCTGACCGAAGACGGACGGGCCGCCGCCGGCGCCCTCGACGAACGCGTAGCCGTAGCGCGCGGCGATCCGGGCCGACGGGACCGTCAGCAGCGTCGAGTACGGCCCCACGACGAGCGGGTCGTGGTTGGAGCCGATCAGCTTCTGATAGTTGCTGACCACCTGCGACGGGCTCGACGAATCGGAGATGACGTCAAGCTGGATCTTGTGCCCCAGCAGCCCGCCGGCGCGGTTCTGGTCGGCGGCCCACAACTGGTAGCCGCGTTCAAAGGCCTGGCCGTCGGCGGCGAAGTCGCCGGACAGCGACAGCGACGTTCCGATGGTGATGGGACCCTTGCCGGTGCTGCCGCCTCCGCCTCCCCCGCCGCCGCTACCGTTCGACGAGCTGCCACAGGCCGCGATCACCGCCGTCGCCCCGAGGGCCGCCGAAGCTGTCACGAACTTCCGAAGGACCGTCATCTGGTCGTCTCCTCCACTCTCTCCTTGAACCGGGCAGCGTCGAAGCAGCCGCTCCTTCAATCGTTTGCAAACCCTATCTCCAGCACAGCTCACGTGTCAACCGCAATCGTGTGCAGTGGCCTTTGTTTTTGGTTAGCGCGGGCGCCGGGACGGGCAGTCGGCGGCGCCGGGACAGGCAGTCGGCGGCGCCGCGAGACGGCCGCCCGGGCTGCCACGAGACGGCGGACCGGGCTGCCGCGAGACGGCGGACCGGGCTGCGTGATTGACAACCTCCGGGGCGCCAAATAGCGTCTCGTGTTGCGAACGTTTGCAACCTCACTCCTCCTCCGGCGGCCGCTTTGCCGCGCCCGTCCGGCGGTGACCTAGACTCAGCGCGGCTTGCCCAAAGCGACACTCCAACCAGCGACCCACGAGGGCCTGGCGCCGTCCGTCACCCTGCGCGAGGTGGCCGAGCATGCCGGGGTGCATCCGGCAACGGTATCCCGTGCGCTGAATCCACAGACCCGGCAGATGGTCAGCGCGGACACCTTGCAGCGGGTCCTCGAGTCCGCCCGCGAGCTCAACTACCGCACGAACGCGATCGCCCGCAGCCTGCGCACGCAGCGCTCGCAGACCGTCGGTGTCGTCATCCCGGACATCGCCAACCCCCTCTTCCCCCGGATCGTGCGCGGCATCGACGACGCATTGGAGGACGTCCGCTACACGTCTCTGGTGACGTACACGGACGGTCGCGATGACCGCCTGCTGGAGCGGTTCGAGCTGCTCAGGCAGCGGGGCGTCGACGGGCTGCTCGTGGCCACCGCGCGCCACTCCGACCCGGCGCTGGACATGCTGGTCGCCGCCCGCGTTCCCGTGGTCCAGATCAACCGCCGCACTCAGAACCAGGCGATCCCCTCCGTGACGCCGGACGACCGGGGCGGGATCCGCTCGGCGGTCGAGTTCCTCGCCGAGCTGGGGCACAGGAAGATCGCGCTGCTGGCGCCGCCGCAGACCCACAGCACCGGACGGGCGCGAATCGCCGGCTTCCGCACGGCGATGCGACGCGCCGGGCTCGACGTCCCGGCCGGCCTGGTGCAGTCGGCGCGCGCGGTCACGCTCGAGGAGGGCGCACGCATCTGCACGTCGCTGCTCGACGCCCATCCGGACGTGACGGCGATCGTGGCCGGCAACGACCTCATGGCGCTTGGCTGCTATGACAGCCTGCGCGCCGCCGGCCGGCGGTGCCCCGATGACGTCTCGGTCATCGGCTTCAACGACATGGCCTTCGCCGAGCGGTTCGATCCCCCGTTGACCACCGTCAGGTTCGACCACTACGAAATGGGAGCCACGGCGGTCGGCGTGCTGCTGCGGCGCCTGCGGCCGAGCGAGTCCGAGGCGGAGCCGGTGCACGTGGAGTTGGAGACGCGCCTGGTGGTTCGCGGGTCAACCGCGCCGCCACCGTAGGCGCCCGCGGTTCGCCGGCCGGCGACGGCGGGTCGCCCCGGCACCCCGGGCGAGTCGCCCACGGTGTCACGGCTCGGCTGCAAACGTCGCAAGGCCGCGTCGCAATTGGCGTGAGGGGATGGCGCGGGAGGCCAGTGTGTGGTGACGGCCCGGGACACGGGAGCGAGGTGACGGCCCGGGACACGGGAGCGAGGTGACAACCCGGGACACGGGAGCGAGGTGACGGCCCGGGCGAGCGGAGTCAGGTGACGGCGCGGGAGAGCGAGCCCGGCCGTCCGGTCTCGGCTGTTGCACCGAACTCCGGCATGCATGATGCGCCAGATCAGCGGTCGGCGGGATCGTCTGTCACCACGTGCCTGCTGAGCCCCACGTATGCGCCAAATCGTCCGCGCCGGACGCGATTTGGCGCCTGGTGCATGGTGTCAGCCGGTCGACGCGCTCGGGGCGGCGCCCGAGGCGGATCCGACGGACGGGGCGGTCGCGGGTGCGGCCGCGGTGGCGGCGGGGGCCGCCGTGGTGGGGGTGGCGGGAGCGGTGGGGGTGGCGGAAGTGGTGGGTGTGGCGTCAGCGGCGAGTGGGGTTTCCGGTGGGGCGGGGGCGCCCACGTCGGCGATCATGGCGTGGGCGAAGGCGCCGGAGGTGGGCGTGTCGGAGCCGGAGGTGGGCGTGCCGGAGCCGGAGGTGGGCGTGCCGGAGCCCGTGCTGGTGATCGAGCCCGTGCCGGTGACCGAGCCCGTGCCGGTGACCGAACCCGTGCTCGTACCCGAGCCCGTGCCGCTGCCCGAGCCCGTGCTCGTACCCGAGCCCGTGCCGCTGCCCGAACCCGTGCTTGTGCCCGAGCCCGTGCTGGTGCCCGAACCGGCTGTCGTATCGGTTGATCCATTCGATGGCGCCCCGGCCGAGCCGGTGTCGCTCGTCGAGGCCGGGACCGGGGACGACGGCGACGTGGACGACGGCGGAGCCGACGAACTGGTCGATGCCGCAGGCGCCGCGGCACCTGCCGGAGCGGTGGTGCCCGCCGAGGTTCCGCTCGCCGGCCCTGCGGACCCGGCCGGCGTTGTCGCACCACTGGACCCCGTCGCGTCGGCCGGCGTGCTCGCCCCGGCCGACCCTGAACCACTCGTGGACGTGGTGGCAGCCGCCGATGTCGACGCGGCCGTCGGCGCGGCCGTGCCCGAGGGCGGTTCGGTCGCCTCTTGCGGCGGGGTTCCGGCCGACCCCGTCTGGGTCGCCGCCGGGACCGCGGCGGCCGGCACGCCGCTGAGGGCGCTTCCCGAAGCTGCCGGCGACGACGCCACTGAAGACGCGAGTTGATGGGGGGCGGTCGCCACAACCGGAGCCGGGGTCGGCGGCGCCGGTGCTGCGTGCGTGGGACCGACGACCCCCGCGGCGATGGCCACCGCAGCGACGACCTTGGTCGCGATCGCGGTTGAGCCGGCGGTCTCCAGCCCGCTGACCACGGCCAATTCGGCGCCGGCGCCGACCACGCCGCCCGCCAGTCCCGCCCCCGGCGCCGCCGCGGCCATGCCGATGCCGACGGCGCCGACGCTGCCGGCCGCGCCCACCGCGCCGACCGCTCCCGCTGCTGACGCGCCGGCCCCGGCTGCGCCGACCCCCGCCGTGCTGCCGACTCCGGCAACGCCGAGCGCGCCTGCGCCGGCGGCGGCCGCGCCGGTCGCCCCGGCGCCACCGGCCGCCGTTCCGCCGGCGGCTCCCGTTGTCAGGACCGCTCCGCTCCCGCCCGCGCCGATTCCCGCGGCGATGCCGGCGTGCTGGCCGAACGCGGAGCCCAGCACCGTCGACTTCAGCGCGCCGACGAGCGCGAGCGAGGGGACAAGCGCACACGCGGCCTGCTGCCGGCGCACCTCGTCCTCGAAGGCCGCACAGCCCGGGCAGCGATCGATGTGGGCACGCGTCCGACTGCGGGCCAGGACCTTGCCGCGCACGGTGGCGATCCGCTCTCGGATCTCGCTGCACGAGCTGTCCCGGGCCTGCCGCCCCCGCACCAGGCCCTTGCGGGCCTGGAAGATGAGCGCCTTGACCTTGGCCGGGCGCACGCCCAGGACCGCGGCGATCTCGCTGTGCGAATGATCTCCGAGCTCGAAGAGGACGAGCGCCGACCGCTGGTCGTCCGGCAGCCGCTGCATGTCCTCGACGATCTCGCGCAATTCCTCGCGCCGCTGGACCCGTTCCTCCGGGCCATCCGGGCACAGATGGTTCGTGAGCAGCTCATCGAAGGCGACCGGAGTGCGCCGGGAACGCAGGACCGACAGGCAGCGGTTGCGAGCGATCGTGAACAGCCACGGCCGCAGCACGATGTTGTTCTCCCCGCCGCGCAACGCGCGGTACGCGGATACGAAGGTGAGCTGGAGGGCGTCCTCGGCCTCGTCGCGGCTGCCGAGCATGTGGACGCAGAAGCCCAGGATCCGGGCGGCGTAGCGATCGTAGATGGCCTCGAACGCACCCTCGTTGCCGGCCCGCGCAAGCGAGACGAGGTCATCGTCGCTGCGGGCGACGGAGGCGCGCCGATCCACGAACCACCGCCGGTCAGCGACTTCTGCGCTTGCCCCCATGGACAAAGTATGCGCCTTATGACAAGTAGCGTCCAGCCACCGAGCCGTCCAGGAGTCAATGCCGTTCGCGCACAGCCGCTGTTGTCCGACTACACACGTTGCCAGCGCGGTGCCTCTCGGTTAAACTTTCCATAACCGGTGGCTCGCTCGCCCCCTGCGGGCCGTAACCGGCAGGCCCCAGCCACGGGGCTGGCGAGGCGCCCCGATGGGGTCGGCGAGGCGCCCCGGGGGGCGGCTCCCCGGGGCGCTAGCAGCCGACTCATCACGCTGTGCCCCCACAAACCACGCTCTCGAGCGGCGGCTCTACCCACATGAAACGCGGGGCGAGGGGAAAGGTTGGTCGAGGTGCCGCAGGATCGCGTCGGACGGTCCGGGAACAATGTCGCCACACACGACCCCAGGAGGACCTCATGCCGGTTGGCAAGGCGCGTGCGGCGACGGCCGGCGACGCGGATGGGCAGTTTCGCATCGTCGTCCCGTGCCTCACGGCGATCGACGAAGCGAGCATCAAGGCCCACCTACGACGGGATCAGTTCTTCTGGCTTGACCTGACCGACCCGGCACCCGAGGAGATCGCGGCGCTCGGCAGGCTCTTCGGCTTCCACCCGCTCGCCCTCGAGGACACCGAGCATTTCGGCCAGCGTCCGAAGCTCGACAACTACGGCGATCACATCTTCCTCGTCTTCTACGGAGCCTGGCGCCACCCTGAGGACGATCCAGAACCGCTGCGCGAGGTCCACCTGTTCCTGGCCGGGCGGTATCTCGTCACGGTCCATCGCGACCCACTCCCCCCGCTTGACCAGCAGCGGGCGCAGCTCGACGGCCGTGTGCTCCACAGCGAGCAGTTTCTGCTCTACCGGGTCCTCGACGCGCTCACCGACAGCTTCTTCCCGTGGCTCTCTGACATGGACGAGCAGATCGATGGCCTCGAGCAGTCCGTTCTGGAGAGCCCTGACGAGCACCAGCTCGAGCAGCTGTTCGGGCTCAGGCGCCAGCTCGTGGCCGTGCGCAAGGTCGTCACCCCGCAGCGTGACCTGTTCGCGCGTTCCGTGGACCAGATCGCCGAGCTCCCTGGACTCGAGCTCGACGAACGTGACTATTTCCGCGACGTGTACGACCACCTGATCCGCATCAGCGACCTCATCGACTCCTACCGCGACCTGCTTTCCGGTGCGACAGACCTGTACCTATCGACCCTCAGCAACCGCCAGAACGAGGTGATGAAGCAGTTGACGGTAATCGCGACCATCTTCCTTCCGCTTGCGTTCATCACCGGCTTCTTCGGTCAGAACTTCGGCTTCATGATCAACCACCTGATCGCCGGCACGTGGACGTTCTTCGTCGTCGGGATTGGGAGCATGGTCGCCACCTGCATCGGTCTCCTGGCCTTCTTCCGCCGGAAGGGATGGGTGTGAATCACGTGGGTGACGATCGCCGGCAGCGCCTGGAGAGGTTCCTCGCACCGTTTTGCGTCACCCCCGGCTCGGCGGTCACGCTGCCCCGGGACTTCGACCCGTCATTCAAGGCCGAGATGAAGAAGAAGACGGGGCTCGCGGTGCTTGCCGACAACGCTCGTCTGCTCTCGGAGTATCAGACGCGGCTGGCGGCCCAGGAGACATGGGGGATGCTCGTGATCCTCCAGGGGATCGACGCCTCCGGCAAGGACGGGACGATCCGCCACGTGATGAGTGGCGTCAATCCGCAGGGGGTCCGGGTGCACAGTTTCAAGATTCCGTCGGCCGAGGAGCTCAGCCACGACTACCTCTGGCGCTACACCCGGCGCCTGCCGGCTCGTGGCGAGATCGGCATCTTCAACCGTTCGCAGTATGAGGAGGTGCTCGTCGTGCGCGTGCACCCGGAGCACCTCGACCGGCAGAGGCTGCCGGATTGCGCCCGGCGAGGCGACGTCTGGCACCGGCGCTACAGCGAGATCAACGACTGGGAGCGGTACCTGAGCGACAACGGCTTCCGGATCGTCAAGCTGTTCCTCAACCTCTCGCGCGAAGAGCAGCGGGTGCGCCTGCTGCGCCGCATCGATCGGCCGGACCGCAACTGGAAGTTCTCGGCCGCCGACGTCGCCGAGCGCGCGCGCTGGGATGACTACCAGCGGGCGTTCTCGGAGATGCTGTCGCACACGAGCACCGAGTGGGCGCCGTGGTACGTGATTCCGGCGGACCGCAAGTGGTTCGCTCGGATCGGCGCCGGGGCGGTGATCCTGCGCGCGCTGATGGAGATCGACCCGCACTTCCCGGTGCTCAGCATGCGACAGCGGGAGGATCTGAGGACGGCGCGGGCTGCCCTCGAGGCCGAGGCCTAGCGGAACGAGTCGGCCGTCACCCGGTCCACCTCGGTCACCGCGTCGGCCGGAATTCCGGCGCGGCGGGCGGCGGTGATGATGGCGTCCGGGCTCGGCGCTGGTGCGTCCGCTGATGCACAGCTCGGCGCCGATCTCGCGGTTGCGTCGCCCGGCGGTGCCCAGGCGCAGGATCTCGACCTCGCGCCAGGTCAGGCCGTCCGGAAGAGAATCGACCGGCTCCACTCGTGCACCTCGGCAACGGCTCGGACGGGCGCGTACATGAACTTCATGATGGACAAGGGGCAGGATCGGGTGCGGCCACCTACCGGGACAACTACGACCGCCTCGCGCGGATCACGGCGCAGTACGACCCGGACAAAGTGTTCCGCGTCACCCAGAACATCCACCGTCGGCGCGCGCGTAGCGGCCGACTACGCGGCGAGCGCCGGCTCCAGAGTGGCACGACACGGGAGAGACCCGCGGACGCGGCATCCGTGGGAGGCGCGCCCTGCAGAATGCGCCAAATCAGAACCGCGCGGGATGATCTGGCGCGTTCTTGGGGTGGAGCCTGCGCGTGGTGCCAGATCGTCTGGCGAGTTTGAGATTTGGCGCAACATGCAGGACAAAAATCCGGTGCAACGAGACGTGACGGCACGTGAAGCGCCGCCCAGGGCCGAACCGCCCGGCCCGCCGGCCCCGCCGCGGGCCGCCAACGACCCCGGACCGGCAGGTCGAGGGTGGTCGCTGCGTCGAGCTCGTCCGCCGATCCGATCCAGCGGCGCCCGTATGCGCCGGGGGCGAGCAGCGCGCCGGTTGCCCGGGCGAGGATGCGACCGAGCAGGGCCCGGCCCGTGGCCCGCCTCGCCCACCGGCACCGTGATTCGACGACCCGGCCGTCCGGGTCACCGCGGACCCGGACTGAGGTCGCCGGCGCGTACCCGGGGGCTCAGACCGACGAGCGTGAACGGCAGCGGCGACCAGCGCGG
>DASZMK010000191.1:0-2938 GCA_035551855.1 Solirubrobacteraceae bacterium | reverse complement strand
GTCCCGGGATCGTGAGCGGCTAGAGCTTCTTTCAGGCGTCACGGCAGAGGTGAACGCGGCGTTGGACCCTGGGGCCAAGCTGCAGGCCCTGGCCGATAGCGTCGTGCCCGCCATCGCCGACATCTGCACGGTGCTCCTGTTACCCGCCGCGCGTGGAGATGGTTGGCGTGGCGGACCGGAGGTGACGGCCGAGCCCGTGGCCTTCGCAGCGACCCCCGATCTCCTCGCTGCTCGTCCCGAGCTTGGTGTGAGCATCCGCTTCCCAGGAGATGATCCGGTCGCGAGGGCCGCGCGCCGTCGCACCCCGGCGCTCCACCGGCTCGACCCGGAAACGCAACCGGGATGGATACAGGCGCTGTGCCCGCGAACGCGGCCGGCAGGGGAGCGGCCGCACACCATGGTCGGTGTGCCGGTGATCGCCGGCGGAGACGTCGTCGCTGTCGTTCTTTTCGTGGCCTGCGGTAAGCGCCCGACCTACGACGGCGACGACCTTCGCACGATGGACCTGCTCTCGGCGAGGGCCAACGTCGCCGTCGAGCACGGACTGCGCTTCCATCAGTCGCAGGAGATCGCCACCACCTTGCAGCGCAGCATGCTGCCGCGCGCCGACGTGACGTCGGTCGACGGGTTGGAGGTCGCCGCCCGTTACGTGCCGGCGACCGGCCATGCCGAGGTCGGCGGTGACTGGTACGACGTCATCCAGCCGCGATCAGGTGGGGTCGCGCTGGTGATGGGCGACGTGATGGGTAGGGGCGTGCACGCGGCCGCCGTCATGGGTCAGATCCGCACCGCGGTGCGGGCCTACGCCAAGCTCGGCCTACCGCCCGGCGACATGTTGCAGGCGCTGGACGATTTGATGATCGATGTCAGAGAGGCCGAGATCGTCACGTGCATCTATGCCGTGCTCGATCCGGTCACCTGCCAACTTCGGTTCGCCAACGCCGGACACGTGCCGCCCCTGGTCGCTCGGGCCGGCGGGCTGACGAGCAGTCTCGAGGCCGACCAGGGGCCACCGCTCGGCGCCGGCGTCGGCGGCTACCACGAGCACGTGTGGTCCCTGCCCGAGGACGCCATCCTGGCGCTCTACACCGATGGGCTGGTCGAGACTCCCGGCCACGACCTCGAGGACGGGATCAGGGCGCTCGCCGGCGTGCTCAGCGGCGACGGCACATCGCTCGACCGACTGTGTGACGAGGCCATCGAGTCCATGGCCCGGGTGGCGGGCGGTGACGACGACACCGCCCTTCTGCTGGTGCGACGACGGCCGCGGCCCGCCGCCTGAGGTCGGAAAGGCTGGGGATGAGTCCGATCGGGCAGGAACCACGACCCGCCGTCGGCGGCGGCGTCGATGACGGACGCACGGGCGTCTCGCGGCGCGCGCTGCTCGGCGGCCTGGCCGCGGCGGGCGCCGGCCTCGCCCTCCGGCCGGCTGATGCCGTCGCCGCCGGGAATGCCTCCGGCGTCCATTCGACCGCGGCGCCGTCGGGCAGTCGTCGAACCGACGTCGTGGTCGTGGGGGCCGGGATCGCCGGCCTGGTGGCGGCGCGGACCCTGCGATCAAAGGGGCTGTCGGTCGTGGTGCTCGAGGCTCGCAACCGTGTTGGTGGTCGCACGCTCAACCAGGACCTCGGTGCCAACGGCTTCCCGGGTCGGGTCGTCGAGATGGGCGGGCAGTTCCTCGGACCTCTCCCGAGCGAGCCGGCCACTGCCAGCGTGCCGACCCAGGCCGTCTACTGGCCGCAGGCGCGCATCTTCGGCCTCGCTGGCGAGCTGGGCATCGGAACCTTCAAGACCTACAACAACGGCGACTACCTCAACTACCTCCGCGGTTTCGGGGCCACGCGCTACAGCAGCTCCAGCCGCATTCCGCCTGATCCCAGCACCGCCAACGCCGGCCTGGCGATCGGACTGCTCAACCAGATGGCCCGAGGCGTCGATCCCGCTGCTCCGTGGAGCTCGCCCCACGCCAGCGAATGGGACGGCGAGACGGTGGAATCGTGGATACGCCGCACCCTGGTGCCACCGGCATCACCGGACGCTTCCTCCAACCACCTGGTGACGCTGGCTGTCGAAGCCGTGCTCTCGGTCGAGCCGAGAGAGATCTCGATGCTCTACCTGCTGAGCTACATCGCCTCGGCGGGCAATCTGGACAACCTCGTCGACACTGCCAGCGGAGCGCAGGACAGCCGCTTCGTCGGCGGCTCCCAGGCCATCTCGATCGCCATGGCTGCGGGGCTCGGCGACAGCCTCGCCCTCAACGCCCCCGTTCGGGCGCTCGAGCACTCGGGTGGCGCGGTGACGGCGAGAGGCGACGGCTTCAGCGTGACGGCGCGTCGCGCCATCCTGGCCGTCCCGCCGGCGCTTGCCGGCCGCGTGGCCTACGACCCGCCGCTCTCCGCTCTGAGCGCGGACGGCTTCCTGCGCGATCAGCTCACGCAGCGGTTCCCCATGGCCAGCATCCTCAAGGTGAACGTCATCTATCCCCGGCCCTTCTGGCGCGACCAGGGACTGGCGGGTCAGGTCACGAGCGACAGCGGCGCGGTCCGAGCCACCTTCGACAACACGCCGCATCCCGATCCCCAGACCCCGCGGGTCAGCCCCGGTGCCATCCTCGGCTTCATCGAGGCCGACGAGGCGCGATCGTGGTCGGCCCGGACCCGGGAGCAGCGCTACCACCAGGTCCTGGCCGACCTCGCCAACTACTTCGGTCCCCAGGCGCTCCAGCCCCTGGGCGGCATCAACGGGTACTACGAGGCCCTGTGGAACCGCGAGGAGTTCAGCGCCGGCGGCCCGATCGGCTTTTCGACGCCGGGGACGCTCGTCAACTACGGGCCGGCGCTGCGCCGGCCGCTCGGCCTGGTCCACTGGGCCGGCACGGAGACGGCGACTCGCTGGGCGGGGTACATGGACGGCGCGGTCGAGTCGGGTGAGCGCGCCG
>DASZMK010000190.1:0-10973 GCA_035551855.1 Solirubrobacteraceae bacterium | reverse complement strand
CTCGCGGATCGGCATCGGGCTCATCTCCAGCAGATCGGCCAGCTCCTCGATCGGCAACCGGGCGCCCGGCCGCAGCTGCCCGGTGATGATGGCGGTGTGCAGCGTGGCGAAGGCTTTCTCGGCAAGTGTGCGATGGCCCGGCTGTGTGCCATCGCACGCCGCCAGAACCGCGAGGTGCGACCCCATGGCGCATGTAGTACCCGCTTTGATGAAGAAGAGTCAAGGTCCGGAAAACGGATGATCTTTGGGGGTGGGGTGTGAGATGGGGTTGGCGCGGCGGAAACCAGCCCGTTGGAGGCGGAGGGCCGTTGGACAACGGAAACCAGCCCGTGGGGGCTGAGGGCCGCCGGGCGGCCGTGGCACCGGATTCTGGCGTGCACTATGCGACAGATCTGGTTTGGGGCGACTGATCTGGCGCATGCTTGGGGCTGAGCCTGCGTCCTGTGCCAAATCTCTCCGCCGCACCCGGATTTGGCACGTTCTCCAGGCTCGTGGACCCCGGTGCGGCGGGCGAGGCGTCGCCGGCAACGCCTCGCCCTCCTGCATTGCCAGCCGTTCGCCTGGTCGCCCGTCGCACCGCCCGCAGACCACGGTCACCCCGCGTATCCCGGCACCGCCCCATCGAGCTCCGGCTCGGGCTCCGGTCGCGTCGCCCGCCGGGGGAGCAGGGTCGCCACCGCCGCGGCCGCGAGCGAGAAGGCCGCCCCACGGCGATCGCCGGAACGAACCCGTCGCCGAACGCCACCGGCGACGCGTAGCTCCCGGCGCCGGTGAACACGGCGACCGCGATCGACAGGCCGAACACGCCGCCGAGCTGGCGCATCGTCGTGAACGTGCCGGACGCCTTGCCCAGGTCGCCGGGCGCCACGGCGCTCATGGCCGCGTTCTGCACGGTGGGGATCGCCATCGAGATGCCGGCGCCGGCGAGCACGAGCGGCGCGACCATCGGCCCGTACGCCATCCCGGGCTCAGCGATCAGCGCGATCCACGCCATTCCCACCGCCTGCAGTCCCAGGCCGCAGACGACGAGGGGGCGCTCGCCGATCCGGTTGACGAGCGAGCCGGCGACGGGGGCGACGATGAACAGCGTCGCGGTCCACGGCAGCAGCCGCAGCCCGGAGGCAAGCGGTCCCTGGTGCAGCACCGTCTGCTGGAACTGGGCCATGAAGAAGACGGCGGAGAACAGCGAGCAGGACAGCAGGAAATTCGCGACGCTCGCCGCCGAGAAGCCGCGCGCGGCGAACAGGCGGGGCGGGAGCATCGGCTCCCCCACGCGAAGCTCGACCGCGGCGAAGGCCGCCAGCAGCACGGCGCCGGCGGCGAGCGAGCCGATCACCTGGGCGCTGCCCCAGCCGGCGGCGTTGCCCCGCATCAGCCCCCAGACGATCCCCAGCGCCGCTGCACTGACGAGCGCCAGGCCGGGGACGTCGAGGCGGGCCCGCGGGCCGTAACTCTCGGTGATCTTGCGGAGGACGAGCGGGATCGCCGCCAGCCCGATGGGGACGTTGATCCAGAACACCCACTGCCACGCGAGGCCCTGCGTCACGGCTCCGCCGATGACCGGACCACTCAGCACGGCCAAGCCCGTGATCCCGGCGTAGATGCCCATCGCCCGGGCCCGGCGCTCCGGCGGGAACGCGGCGCTCAGCAGCGACAGCGACAGCGGCGCCACCAGCGCGGCCGCCGATCCCTGCACGGCCCGGGCGGCGATGAGCAGCCCGGCGTTGGGCGCGAGCGCGCACGCCGCCGATCCCAGCACGAACGCCCCCAGGCCGGCGGCGAACAGCCTCCGGCGCCCCAGCCGGTCGCCCAGAGCGGCGGCCGGGATCAACAGCACCGCGAAGCTCAGCCCATAGGCGTTCACCGTCCACTCCAGCTCGTCGAGCGACGCGCCCAGGTGGCGATGGATCGCCCCCAGGGCAGTTGAGACGACGAGCGCGTCGAGCGCCACCATCAGCGACGCCACCGAGCTGAGCACCAGGACCCAGCGCTCCCTTGAGTTCACGACTCCTCCTTTGTGTTGGGTTGCTGGTGGTTGAGACAGGTGCTCGTCGTGAAATTGAGCGATGATTCTGCGGCGGTGCCGGTGTCGTGTCTTGGTGAAATGTCTGAGCTCAGCTGGCAACAGGAACGTCTCGAGCACAACCGGCTCGCCCGCGCCCAGCGCGGCGACGAGGAGGCGTTCGAGCAGCTGACCGCGCCGTATCGCCGGGAGCTGCAGCTGCACTGCTACCGGATCCTCGGCTCGCTCCAGGACACCGAGGATCTGCTCCAGGAGACATTGCTCGCGGCCTGGCGGGGACTGGAGCAGTTCGAGGGCCGCTCCTCGCTGCGGTCGTGGCTGTACACGATCGCCACCAACCGCTGCCTGAACGCGCTGCGTGCCGGCGCGCGGCGCCCCCAGGCGGCGCCCGCCTCGGCGGCGGCGACCCGGCCGGCGACCGGGAGGTCCCATCCGTCCGAAAGCGTCGCCGAGATCGCCTGGCTCGAGCCCTACCCGGACCTCCTGCTGGAGGGGCTGGTCGACACCGCTCCGGGTCCGGAGGCCCGGTATGAGGCCAAGGAGTCGATCGCGCTGGCGTTCGTGTCCGGGCTGCAGTACCTGGCGCCGCGCCAGCGAGCGGTGCTCGTGCTCCGCGACGTCCTCGGATTCCACGCCGAGGAGGTGGCGGAGATGCTCGGTGCCTCGCCCGCGTCGGTCAACAGCGCGCTGCAGCGCGCGCGGACGACGATGGACGGCCGGGTGCCGCCGCGCCACGAGCGGCTGTCACTGCCGCTGTCGGCCGAGCACGGCGATCTCGTCTCGCGCTTTGCCGACGCCTTCGAGCGCGACGACGTCGACGCCGTTGTGGCCCTGCTGACCGAGGATGCGGTCGTCAGCATGCCGCCCCAGCCGGAGTGGCACCAGGGACGCGCCGACATCCGCCGGTTCCTGCACGATCGCCACCGCCGCCGCAAGCCCCGCGCCTGGCGGTTTCTCGCCACGGCCGCCAACGCCCAGCCGGCGTTTGCCTACTACCTCCAGGACGGGGACGGCTGGGAGCGCGCCGGCCTGTTCGTCGTCGGCGTCCGCGCAGACGGGATTGAGTCGGTCACCCGCTTCCACGACGATGGGCTGCTCGACCGCTTCGGGGTGCCCTCGCGCCTGTAGGCGCGGCGGCGCTACCGCCCGGAGTACCCGCGCCGGTGTGACTGCTGGGCCACGCGCACCGCGTGAGCACGGAACTGGCGCTCGAAGCGCGGCCACCAGTCGCCGCTGGGATCAGGCAGAGGGGCGTTGCGGGCGATCTGCACCCGGGCCACGTAGGCGCAGAACGCCATGACGATCAGAACGGTCGTAATCAGGGTGGGGATCATTGTGAACTCCGGTTCCGTGGTGAGCCAACCTTCTCCAGCCGGCTGTCTTAGTTACTTCGGCAGCCGGCGACGATCCTTGAAGGCCACGCCGCACGCGGCGTCCATCCTGATCGCATCTGGAGATGGATCTGGGCGAGGAACGGGACAGTCCGTCACGTTTCTCGCCCAGGTCCGGGCGGGGACAGTACCGAATCCGGATAAACGCAGGCTCTGCGTCGGCTAGGGGTGGCGTGAGTCAGGCCTGGACGCCGCCGCCGTCGATCACGACCGCCTGGCCGTTGATCGCCGCCGCGGCCGGTGAGCTCAGGAACACGATCGCGTCGGCCACCTCCTCAGGCTCCAGCAGGCGTCCCAGCGGCGCCGCCGCGGCGAGCGCCGCCTCGGCCTGGTCGGCCGATCGCCCGGTCCGGGCGACGATGGTGTCGACGGAGCGGGCGGTCATGTCGGTGCGGACGAACGTCGGGCACACGGCGTTGACGCGGACCCCGGTGCCCGCGACCTCGCTGGCGACCGCGCGCGTCAGCCCGATGACGGCGTGCTTGGAGGCGCTGTACGCGGCCGTGTACGGCACTCCGGCGCGGCCCGCCGTCGAGGCGACCGTGACGACGGCGCCGGCGCCGCGCTCGCGCATGCCGGGAACCACCGCCCGGATGCACAGAAACGCGCCCGTCGCGTTCACCGCCAGGTGCTGGCACCAGGACTGGAGCGTCGTCGCCGCCAGCGGCGCCGACTCGCCCATCCCGGCGCTGTTGACGAGCACGTCGACGTCGCCGATCTCGGCGAAGGTGGCCGCCACCGCATGCTCGTCGGTGACGTCACAGACGAATGCGTCGGCATCGCCGAGCTTCGCCAGCGCCGCCCCGTCGCGGCCGAGCGCGATCACCCGCTCACCGCCGGCGGCGAAGCGCTCGACGGTGGCCCGGCCGATCCCCCGCGCGCCGCCGGTCACCACGACCGTGCGGCTCACGGCTCCGCCCCGCTCGCGGCGGCGCGGAACATGGCGCGGGCGATGATCTCACGCTGGATCTCGGAGGCTCCCTCGTAGATCCGCGGGGCCCGGACCTCCCGGTACAGGTGCTCGAGCGGGTGGCCGTGCTCAAGGGCGACCGCTCCGTGGAACTGCACGGCGGCGTCGACGGCCGCCTGGGCCACCTCGGTGGCGAGCAGCTTGGCCATCGCCGCGACGCTCGGGTCCGCTCGGCCGGCATCGTGGGCCAGCGCCGCCTGGTGGACGAGCAGCCGCGCCGCCTCCGTCTGGGCCCGCAGGTCGGCCAGCCGGTGCGCCGGCGCCTGATGCTCGGCGAGCGGGACGCCGAACGTCCGGCGCTCGAGCGCGTACCGCGTGGCCAGGTCCAGGGCGGTCCGCGCCATGCCGATGGCAAACGCGCCGACGCTCGGCCGGAACAGGTCGAGTGTCCGCATCGCCACCCGGAAGCCGCCGCCGGGCTCGCCGAGGACATGATCGGCGGGGACCGCAACCCCGTCGAACGTCAGCGAGCCGATGGCGTGGGGGGCGAGCAGCCGCCGGGGCGATCCGCTCAGGCCGGGCGCGTCACCGGGCACGACGAACGCGGTGAGACCCCGGCCGCCGGCCTCGCCGGTCCGCGCGAACACCGTGTAGACGTCGGCATCCGGTGCATTGGAGATCCACAGCTTCTCGCCCGTCAGCCGGTAGCCGCCCGGGCGGGCGAGATCGGAGTCCGGCGCGGCGCGCAGCGTCAGCGCCGCCGGATCAGAGCCGGCCTCCGGCTCGGTCAGCGCGAAGGCGGCGACCGCCGCGCCGGAGGCCACCTGCCCAATCCACTCGTCGCGCACCGCCGGCGCTCCGGCCTGCACGATGGGGTAGGCGCCGAGGCCCTGCAGCGCAAACGCCGTCTCCGCCTCCGTGCACCCCCGGGCGAGCGCCTCGCGGATCAGGCACAGGTCGATCGCGCTGACCTGGTCGCCGGCGAACAGCCGGCCGAGCAGCCCGTGCTCGGCCAGCGCGGCCACGAGCGGGCGGTTGACCCGCCCCGCCTCACCCCGCGCCGCGATCGGGGCGAGCGTGTCGGACGCCAGCGCCCGCGTCCGCGCGTACAGCTCGCGATGCGCGTCGTCGAGATGCAGATCGAGCGCGCCCGTCATCGCGGACGGGACACGACCGCGACGCCCATCAGCTCGACCTTGGCCGCCGGGTCGTACAGCTCGCTCACCCCAAACAGGCCCATCGCCGGATACCGGCGACCGAAGTGGCGGCGCCACACCGTGCCGAGGGCCATCAGCGAGTCCTTGTACTCGGCCACCGCAGTGACGAACACCTGAAGCGAGACGAGATCCTCCGGCTCGCCCCCGGCGGCCCGCAGCGCGGTCACCAGGTTCCCCGCCGCGACGTCGAACTGCTCCACCACCGAGTCGCCGACGATGGCGCCATCCGGCGCCTGGGCGGTCTGGCCGGCCAGGTACACCGTGTCCCCGGTCCGGACGGCGTGGGAGAAGCCGACCGGCGCCGCCAGGCCCGGCGAGTTGATGAGCTCGCTCAGCGTCCCGTCCAATCCGGCCGCCGGCCCTCGCTCCACGCCGCGTAGAACTCCTCGAAGTCGTCGGAGTGCATGAGCAGCGCCTGCGTCACCGCCTCGAACTCGATCGCCGCCCCCAGGCTCATGTCGAGCTCCCGGGTCAGCAGCGATTTCGTCGTGGCGTAGGCGAACGCCGGGCCGTCGGCCAGACGCCGGGCGAGCGCCTGGACGTGCAGCGGGAGATCGCCATCCGGGACGACCTCGCCGGCGAGGCCGATGCTCGCCGCCCGCTGCGCCGTCACCTGATCGCCGAGCATCAGCAGCTCCGTGGCCCGGCCGAGCCCCACCACCCGCGGCAGCAGGTACGCGGCGCCCATGTCGGCACCGGACAGGCCGACGCGGGTGAACAGGAAGGCGAACGATGCCGACTCCGCCATCACCCGGAAATCGCAGGCGAGGGCGAGAACCGCTCCGGCGCCCGCGGCGACGCCGTTGAGGGCGGCGATCACCGGCAGCGGGCACTCGCGCAACCCCTTGACGATGCTGCCGGTCATGCGCGTGAACTCCAGGAGCTCGGCCGTCCCCATCTCCTGGAGCGGGCCGATGATCTCCTCGACGTCGCCGCCGGAGCAGAAGCCCCGCCCCTCGCCGCCGATCACCAGCACTCGCGCGTCACCGCGCTGGGGCAACTCATGGACGAGATCGCGCAGGTCGGCGTAGGCATCGAACGTCAGCGCGTTGAGCTTGTCCGGCCGGTTGAGCCGGACCGTGGCGACTCCCTCGTCCACCTCGACGTCGAAGTGCTCCCAGCTCGCCGTCAGCGGCGCGCTCGCGCGGAACGGGCTCATGGCTCCGACCATATAGGACGCCAAAGTCCGCCGACAGGCGTATGCTGGCGCGCCGAGGACGCCTTGGCAGTCGACAGCTCGTACTGGAATCCCAAAGTGGAGACGCTCGAGCGCTCCCAGCTCGAGGCGCTCCAGCTGGCCAAGCTCCGCCACCAGGTCGGCTGGGCGGCCGCGCGCAGCCCCTGGTATCGGCGCACCCTGGGCGGCGTCGATCCGGAGCGGCTGACCTCCCTCGACGACCTCCGCCGGCTGCCGATGCTCAGCCGCCAGGACTGGATGACCTCCCAGGCCGAGCATCCGCCGTACGGCGAGCTGCCGACCCTCGGTGCCGAGGGCGCGATCCGTGTCCATACCACGTCCGGCACGACCGGGCGCGACCCGCTGCGCGCCCTGGACTCGCGCAAGGACTGGGCGTGGATCGCCGAGATGTGGGGCTACGGCATCTGGGGCTGCGGCGTGCGCCCGGCCGACACGGCGTACATCGCCTTCGGCTACGGATCGTTCATCGGCTTCTGGGGCCTGCATTACTCGATGGAGAAGATCGGGGTGCTCAACGTGCCGGGCGGCGCCCAGACGACCGAGGCGCGGATGCGCCAGATCATCGACTTCGATGCCACCGTCCTCGCCTCGACGCCGACGTACGCGCTGCGCCTCGCCCAGGAGGCGCAGACGCTGGGGATCGACCTGCCGGGCTCGGCGGTGGCGCGCGTGATCCTGTCCGGCGAGCCGGCCGGCTCCATCCCCCAGACGAAGGCGCTGATCGAGGAGCAGTGGGGGGCGAGCGCGTACGACACCGCGGGCATGACCGAGATCGGCACGATCATGGTGTTCGAGTGCGCCCACCAGCCGGGCGGCACCCACATCATCGAGGACCACGTGATCGAGGAGGTCATGGACCCGGACACGCTGGAGCCCGTCGCCTACGGCGAGCGGGGCGAGCGCGTCGTCACCTCGCTCGGTCGCGGATCGACTCCGCTGATCCGCTACCGCACCGGCGACCTCGTCTGCAAGGTGCCGGCGGCGACGTGCTCGTGCGGCCGCGTGTATGACATCTACGAGGGCGGGATCCTCGGCCGGGTCGACGACATGAAGATCATCCGCGGCACGAACGTCTATCCGCGGGCGATCGAGGCCATCGTCCGGGAGTTCGCCGTCGTCGACGAGTTCCAGACCGTCATCACCCGCGAGGGCGTCCGCGACGAGATCACGCTGCGGGTCGAGCTCAAGCCGGAGGCCGAGGCTCACCACTGGGACGGGCTGGCCGAGACGCTGCACAACAAGCTCGCACTCGCCCACGAGGGCCTGAACTTCCGGATCGAGCGGGCCGGCGCCGGCGAGCTGCCGCGCTTCGAGCTCAAGGCCCAGCGCACGATCGACAGGCGCGACGCACCGATTGGAGCCGCCACGTGAATCCGCCCCCACCCACTGACCTGCTGGGGACGCCGCTGTCGCCCTCCGAGGAGCGGCTGCTCGCCGTCTATGAGGAGCTCAAGGCCCTGTGCGGCGACCAGGAGCTGCCGCCGCTCGCGCACGCCAACATCCGGGCCGCGCTCGCGCTCATGCACAATGTCGTCAACGGCATGGCGCTGCGCTACGAGCACCTGAGCGACCTCGGCGTCTGAGGGCGGCGCTGCGATGCGGATCGCGGTAGCCGGCGGCGGCCCCGGAGGCCTGTACTTCTCGATCCTCATGCGCCGGGTGGCCCCGGATTGCCAGATCACGGTCTATGAGCGCAACCGCGCCGAGGATGCGTTCGGATTCGGCGTCGTCTTCTCCGATGAGACGCTGACCGTCTTCGAGCACGCCGACCCGCTCAGCTACCGGCAGATCACCGACGGCTTCGTCCACTGGACCGACATCGACATCCACCACCGGGGGGCGTGCACCCGCTCCGGGGGCCACGGCTTCTCGGCCCTCGGCCGGCGTGAGCTGCTCGGCATCCTCCAGCGGCGGGCCCTGTCCCTGGGGGTGGAGATCCGGTTCTGCAGCGAGGCGCCGCCGGTCGACGAGCTGGTGGGGGAGGCCGACGTGGTGGTGGGCGCCGATGGGGCGTCCAGCGCGGTCCGCGCCGCTCGCGCCGAGGACTTCGTTCCCTCGCTTGACCCCCGCCACTGCCGCTACATGTGGATGGGTATCGACCTGGTGTTCGACGCGTTCAAGTTCTTCATCGCCGAGACCCCGGACGGCGTGTTCCAGGCCCACGCGTATCCCTACAGCCGGGAGATGAGCACGTTCATCGTCGAGGTGGCACCGGACACGTGGCGGCGAGCCGGGCTCGACGCCGCGGACGCCGGCTCGCTGCCCCCGGGCGTCAGCGACGAGGCGAGCGTGCGCTTCTGCCAGGAGCTGTTCTCCGACGCGCTCGAGGGCCACGTCCTCCAGGCCAACAACTCCAAGTGGATCAACTTCGTGACCGTCCGCAACCGGTCGTGGCGCTCCGGCGACAACGTGGTGCTGCTCGGCGATGCCGCCCACACGGCGCACTTCTCCATCGGGTCGGGGACGAAGCTGGCGATGGAGGACGCCGTCGCCCTGGCGTGGGCGTTCAAGGAGCACGGGGCGCGGGGCCTGCCGCGGGCGCTCGAGGCCTATGAGGCCGAGCGCCGGCCGGTGGTGGAATCCACGCAGCGGGCCGCCCAGGGATCGCTGGAGTGGTTTGAGGGCATCGCCCGGTACGTCGAGCAGCCCCGGCTCCAGTTCGCCTTCAACCTGCTGACCCGCAGCCGGCGCGTGACCTACGACAACCTGCGATTGCGCGACGCCGAGTTCGTGGCGGGCGTGGACGATCGCTTTGCGTCTGACAGCGGCTTCGGCGGGCCCCGCCCGCCGATGTTCGCTCCGCTCCGGCTGCGCGAATTGACGCTCCCCAATCGCGTCGTCGTCTCGCCCATGGACATGTACTCGTCCGTCGAGGGGACGCCGTCCGATTTCCACCTCGTGCACCTGGGGGCCCGCGCGCTCGGCGGCGCCGCCGTCGTGTACAGCGAGATGATCTGCGTGTCGGATATCGGCCGGATCACGCCTGGGTGCGCCGGGATGTACCGCGACGAGCACGTCGACGCGTGGCGGCGGATCGTTGAGTTCGGCCACCGGTTCGGCGGCTGTGCGATGGCGGCGCAGCTCGGCCACTCGGGCCGCAAGGGCTCGACGAAGCTCATGTGGGACGGCATCGACGAGCCGCTGCCGGAGGGCAACTGGGAGGTGATCGCGCCTTCGCCGATCCCGTACTCGCCCCGCAATCAGGTTCCCCGGGAGATGACCCGGGAGGACATGGACGCGGTGGTGTCGCAGTTCGTGTGGGCGGCGCGGGGCGCGTTGGCGGCGGGATTCGATCTCCTGGAGATTCACTGCGCCCACGGCTATCTGCTGTCCAGCTTCCTCTCGCCGTTGACCAACATGCGGACGGATGGCTACGGCGGCTCGCTGTCGGACCGGGCGCGGTTCCCGCTCGAGGTGTTCGACGCCTGCCGGGAGGTGTGGCCGGCGGAGAAGCCGATGAGCGTGCGCATCTCGGCCACCGACTGGGTCGCCGGGGGCTTTGACCCGGACGACGCGGTGGCGTTCGCCCGGATGCTCGCCGAGCACGGGTGCGACATCGTCGACGTCTCCTCCGGGCAGGTCACGCCGGACGAGCGCCCGGCGTTCGGCCGCAGCTTCCAGACCCCGTTCGCCGACCGGATCCGCAACGAGGCCGGCATCCCCACAATCGCCGTCGGCGCCATCGCCAGCTACGACGACGTCAACACCATCGTGCTCGCCGGCCGCGCCGACATGTGTGCGCTCGCCCGCCCGCACCTGTACGACCCCCACTGGACGCTCCACGCCGCCGCCGAGCAGGACTACACCGGCGACGGCGTGTCCTGGGTGCCGCAGTACCGGGCGGGCTCGCGCAAGCCGCCCGCCGGGCGCGGCGACGAGGTGCGCAAGGAGCTGCAGCGCTCCTTCGGCCCGGACGAGCTGCCGGAGTTCGAACCGGACACCCCGGGGATGCTGACCATGCCGGAGGGCTGGTCGTAGCCGGCCGTCAGTGCGCGCCGGCGCCGTCCGGCGCTGGCGGTGCCCGGGACCCGTGCATGACGCGCGCCAAACCCCCAATGCCGTTGCCGCGCGGGTCGCCGGTGCGCCCCCGCGGTCAGACCCGTACGGACGAGTCGCCGCCGGCGCCTCTCCTCCCGGGCCGCCTCCGGCCAGCGTTGCCCCGGTTTCCGGCGTGCATCATGCGCCAAATCACGGGCCGGGTCGGTGGTTTGTCACCCGGCGCAGGCTCAGCCTC